>JAFMJX010000094.1 GCA_017853235.1 Chitinophagaceae bacterium
CCCAGAGGTAAATTAAAAATTTCTCAAGGAGATAATGGAGATTGCTTGAATTGTCATGCTTGTACTAGGGTATGCCCAACAGGAATTGATATTCGAAATGGCACACAATTAGAGTGCGTGAATTGTACCGCTTGCATTGATGCATGTGATGAAATTATGGATCATGTGGGTAAGCCCAAAGGTCTAATTCGATATGCTTCAGAAAATAATCTTGCTTTACATGAAAAAGTAAGATTTACATGGAGATTAAAATTGTATAGTGTGGTTTTGATATCCTTAGCCTGTTTTTTAGGGATATTGTTAATAACAAGGTCTGACGTTTCGGCAAGAATTTTACGAACACCAGGACAGATGTACCAAATTAGGGAAAATAACCAAATTAGTAATTTGTATAACATCAAGTTAGTTAATAAAACTAGAAAATTAATTCATTTGGGGTTGCGATTAGAAAATATCAATGGAAAAATTGAAATGATTCATCAAGTTAATGTGCCCAAAGAATCCTATTTCCAAACTAGTTTTTTTGTATTTATTGATGCTTCAAAAATAAAAGAACGAAAAACAAAAATTAAAATTGGCATATATGAAGAAGGGAAAAAAATGGAAACCATTAGTGCCTCATTCATAGGTCCAGTATTGGAACTAAAAAAAGAAGTTGTTGCAGAAAATAATCATGTGAAAAAAACAATATAATAGAGAAAAATAAATGAAGAGTTTTCAATTGGAAAAACATCAAAATAAATAAAATGAAAATAAATTGGGGTCATAAAATACTAATTGTTTATTTATTATTTGTTGGCGGAATTGTTTTTTTAGCAATTATATCCTTGCAGCAGAAGTTTGACTTAGTTCAAAAAGATTATTATGGGGCTGAATTAAAATATCAAGAAGTTATTGATGCATCAGTGCGCGCGCACCGTCAAATTGGAGGCATTCAATTATGGGTAAAGGAGGGTACATTAGCTATACAACTGCCTGATGCTTTTAAAGGCGAAAAAGTGATAGGGGTAGCAAATTTATATTTTGCAGCGGATGAAAATAAAGATCTTTCTCAAAAGGTTGCTTTTTCAAATGCTCAAGTAAGTCTCCCTTTAAAGCAAAATATGAAAGGAAATTATACGCTCAAATTAGAAGTAGTGAAAGACGGTATTTCTTACTATTACGAACAAAAATTTTTTCTTTAATTATGATGATGATTGCTATTATACAAATTGGTTTTTTTCTTGGATTAGTTGGAAGCGTCCATTGTGTGGGAATGTGTGGCCCATTAGTAATGGGTTTGCCCATAGGGGATAAAAAAGGAATTCAAAAGGGTATAGCTATTTCAATGTATCATGTTGGTAAAATAGCTACATATTCATTACTCGGAGTTGTTTTTGGTTTATTAGGGAGCCAGATTCCAATAAATAAAATACAGCAAAACTTGTCAGTTATTATTGGTGTGATGATATTAATTTATGTTTTTTACTTAGTTGTATTAATTCCTAAAAAAATATTGAATTTGAATTTTTTTTATCAACCCATTGCTTCTCTATTATCCAGGTTGTTTAAACAAAATAATGTTTTTTTATATTTAGTCATTGGTTTATTAAATGGACTATTGCCTTGCGGCATGGTGTATTTAGCTTTAACCTCGGCGCTTGCTACTCAGCATGTTTTACAAGGTGGCGTATTGATGTTCTTTTTTGGTCTTGGAACGACCCCGGCTTTATTATTAGTTTCATTTGGAGGTCAAATGCTTAGTCCTGTATTTAGAAAAAAAATGCAAAATTATTTACCTGCATTACTTATTACTATGGGTTTAGTTTTAATACTAAGAGGAATGAATTTAGGTATTCCTTATTTGAGCCCTCATATTGGTATTGGTGATCAAATTGTATCATGTCATAACGCATAATATGAATAAAGATATACTAACAAATGAATTTGAATTATTAGTAAAAACTTTGGATCAAATTCAAGAGGAGCAGTCTGTTGTGAAAAGAAAATTGAGCGAATTGTTGGAGGCTGCAGTTTTAAATGAATTTGTAGAATGGGCAGAAGATTTATTGCAACAAATTTTAAATCGTGAAACCGCGTTACTGCTTCTTAGGAAAGATATTTTAGCTTATAAAAAATGGGTATTAACCAAAAAGGGAATTGCGATTTATGTAGATTTGTCCCAAAACAAGCAGTTCAAGAAATTCAAGGATCAAGTATTGTATTTGGAAACCGAATTTTATCAATGGAAGCAAATTGCTGATAAAAAATTTGAATTGTCGCAAATTAATCCTACATGAATTAATTAAAAAGGTTTATTAATTTTTTTTCTTCTAAGATGGTAATTTTTCCATCTTTAATTTCAATTAATTTTTCATTTTTAAAGTCACTTAATGTTCTTATTAAACTTTCAGTGGCTGTTCCTGCTATGTTAGCCAAGTCTTCTCTTGAAATGGAGATGGAGAAATTGTGATCATCTTCCTTATTTGCATATTTACGTTTTAAAGTTAACAAAGCATCTGCTACTCTTTTTCGTAAACTATGATAGGCAAGTGCTACTAATTGTTGCTCTTTTTCGGCAATATTATTTGCTAATAATTTTATCACCTTTAATGCTATCTCTTGATGGTGTGTTAGTAAATGTTCAAATTCTTTACGAGGGATTACACGAATGGTAGACTCTTCCAAGGTTTCGGCAAATTCCTCATAAACGGAGTTCTCGATTAAAGGGATATGCCCAAAAAAGTCGCCTGGAGATAATAATCCTATAATCAGTTCTTTACCGCCATCACTTGTTTTATATATTTTTACTTTACCAGTTTGGATATAGTACAATTTATTAGGATGTTGACCTTCGGAATATATGACTTGTTTTTTCTTGTATTGAATAATATCGTGATCCTCCAATGTTTTATGCATTTCATCTTTATTGCCAAGGTCTGATATTATTTGATACCAGGTTTCAATCCCTTTCCCTGTTTGGCTGCGTATCATTTCTAATTTTTCTAATCTAGCTCTAATAGCATTGATCAATTCTGAGTCTGAAAAAGGTTTAGTAATATAATCATCTGCTCCCATTTCCATACCTTTTCTCAAATCGTTTCTTTCACTTTTAGCGCTTAAGAAAATAAATGGAATATGCTGTAAATCAGGATTTTTATTTATGATTTGAAATACACCATACCCATCTAATACTGGCATCATAATATCGCAAACAATTAAATCGGGTGGATTAGAAATTGCCATTTCAACCCCAATTTTACCGTTTTCGGCTGTGGCAACATTATAATTGGCAAGAGATAAAATTTCAGCTGTATTTTCTCTAAGTGCTTCGTTATCTTCTATTAATAAAATTTTTTGCATAAGTAAAATGTTTTAGTCAAAGTCATTTTTAAATTTTGTGGGAACTACGATTGTAAATGTGCTTCCTTTTTCTAACTCACTGTGGTAAGAAATAATTCCATTTAATATTTCAACATACCTGCCTACAATATGCAAGCCTAATCCTGTCCCTTGAATATTAGTAGCATTAGTGGCTCTAAAAAATCGTTCAAAAAGATGCACTTGATCTGCGCTTGGGATACCCATTCCTTGATCTGTAATTCTAAAAGTGGTTGTATCGCTATCTACTTTAGTTTCAATATAAATGAAGGCATTGTTGGGAGAAAATTTGATTGCATTAGACAATAAATTTATTAATACGTGTTTTAATAGGCTGCTATCTGTATAGACCTCAGTATTTCCTTTGTGATCGTATTTAATTTCTTGACCAGGCTTTAATAATACACTCATTTCATAAATTAATCCATCTATAAACTCGTTCACATTAAATAATTCTGATTTTACTTCTACTTTTCCCTCTTCTATTTTTCCTAGGGATAAAAATTCGTTCAATATATCGGTCAGTGTTTTTACTGAAGATTTAATTCTTTCAATATGCTTGTCTCTTTTAGGCTGATCATCGGTGGTGGTGTATTTAGCTAATAATGCTATGGAAGAAAGTACAGTGCTTAATGGAGTTCTGAATTCATGGGAAGCCATAGAAACAAATCTGGATTTTAAATCATTGACAACTTTTTCTTTTTCTAGTGACTTTGTGAGTTCTTCCTTTGAGTTTTCCAACTCATTTAAAATTTTCTGTAATTCGTTTGTTCTCTCTTGAACCGTTTTTTCGAGATTGGCATTGAGCATCTTCATTTCTTCATTGACCAATTCCATTTCAGATTGCTGCTTTAGAATTTGTGCTTCATTCTCCTGGCGCCTAGTGATGTCTACTATGTAAGCAATTGCATATTGAATCCCGTTCGTGTTAAAATGGCCTAAACTAATTTCAACGGGGAATTCGCTTCCATCTTTTCTGAGTGCGGAAAGGGTCATGCCAATACCCATGCCTCTTGCTTTAGGTTTATTTAAATATTGGTTTCGATCACCTACGTGTTTATGGTGAAATCGGGTAGGGATAAGTTTTTCTAAAACTTCACCTACCATACTATTATTTTGGTATAAAAATTGATGATTTGCAAAATCATTTGCCATAACAATGATACCTTGCGCATCCACAACAATAATTCCAATGGAAGCCGAATTAAACAAGGCTTCAAAACGGATGTCTGTCGAATTATTTTGTTGAATATTGTATTGTAAATCCTGCATTAAGATGAAACATTGTACATCTTGAAGTTACAAAAAAGGCATCAAAAATGACTCTTTGATGCCTAGTTTTTTTTATTTCATTATTTTTTATAAATAATTGATTATCAATATTTAATTTGTTTAAAATTATTCATCTTTCCAGCGCCATTCACCAGCAATTTGCAATGGCTCTTTTAAATTATTTTTTAATAAAAATGCTTTGGTTTCCTCGTCGTTTAAATGCTTTGATTGAATCTGGGGAGCATCTGCGGTACCATATAAAAGCATGGCTCCAAAACGAACTGTATTTTTCATCCCTACTTCATCTACTAAACTAAACACATCGCAATCTGCATGATAACAAGGCATTGCGCCTTTGGGTAAACTTCCACCAGCGCCACCGCCAGTAGGAACTCCATGAAGCATAAATGGTTGGTGATCGCTATGCAATCCGCCTCCTACATTTAAAATATTTTTAAAATTGGTATCCAATTTTTGTGCTATCATGCCAATGGATTGAAATAAAGATCGGCTGTCCTCAGAACTCGTTGAAAAACCTTTTGGATCATTTGTCATATCATAGTTAAACATGTATCTGATTTGATCAATACTTTTGTCTTTAATAGATTGATCCACATAAGCACGCGAACCTAATAATCCTTGTTCCTCACCCATGAACATAACAAATTCAACTGTTCTAGCGGGTTGTAAATGTAATGTTTGAAAAGTACGTGCCATATCTAAAACTGCGAAAGATCCAATACCATTATCCATAGCACCTGTCGCTAAATCCCAACTATCTAAATGACCACCCACCACCACTTTTTCTTGAGGGATTGTTTTTCCTTTGATAGTAGCAACCACATTTCTTGCTTTGATGATATCTGAATGATTTGTCATATCAATATGACTGAATAATTTTCCTTTGTTCAGTTGCTCCTTTAATAGCATGCCATCTTCTTTACCTACACAAACAGCTGGGATAGGAATTAATTTTCCTGTCACTGAAGCAGTTCCTGTTAATAAAATTCCATTAGGTGGGGTGTTGATTACAATGATGCCTTTTGCTCCGTGTTTAGTAGCGATGGCCGTTTTTTCAGAACGATGTAAAGTAGGTGTGCCGGGTTTTGAACCAGGTAAAACACCTAAATAAACTAGCGCAATTTTACCTGTTACTTTATCGGGTTGAGTTGCATAATCTTCTTCTAAGCCATTGCCCATATCAACTACCTCTAAAGTGACATCTACTTTGACAGGGGAATGTGCTAAGGAAACAGATTTAATTGGTTTTAAATTGGTAAGATCATTTCCTATAGATACTGCTAAGGTTCCGCGACTCCAACTTTCTACTTCAAAAGGTTGAAATTTCACTTGAGAAAATCCATAAGATTTTAGTAAATCGTAAGTGTATTGTTCGGCTTTTTGTCCATGGTCCGATCCAGTTAAACGATGTCCGATGGTTTCCGAAGCTATTTTCAAAGAATTGTAGGCGTTTGAATGTTGCGTTACATCCTGATTAATTTTAGAAAAAATACTATTCCACTCTGGCTTGGATTGTCCAAAGTTTGGAGCAGTAAAAAGAAGGGATGTAACAGAAAAAAAGAAAATGATTTTTTTCATAAAAATGGTATTAGACATCTAATTTATTCAAAAAATATGATATTGCTGATAACAATTTATTAGTGGTATCTTTATGTAAGATTTAAATTTTCGCATTCATTTAAACGAATCAATATGTTTTTAATTATTTTAGGAATCATTGTGTTTTTTGCAGCAGGATCTGTAAAAAATTTAAACTTACCCATTTCCCAGCATGTAGGCTCAATAAGAAGTGTGGGATTAGTGGTCATTGCATTAGGTATTCTTAGTTCTTGCATCAAACAAATTGATGCAGGTCAAATTGGTGTAAAATCTTTGTTTGGAAAAGTGCAGGATGATATTTTATACAGCGGATTAAATTTTGTAAATCCTTTGGTTAGTATTAATACCATTGATATTCGTACACAAAATTATACTATGAGTGGGGTTCATAATGAAGGGGATCAAGCTGGAGATGATGCCATTAGAGTCCTTACCGCTGATGGATTAGAAGTAGTGATAGATTTAACCGTATTGTATCGTGTTCAATCCGGGGAAGCACCCAATATCATTAGACAAATTGGGTATGATTTTAAAAATGTAATCGTACGACCCATTACCAGAACTAAAATTAGGGACAACGCGGTGTATTATACAGCAGTGGATTTATATTCTGTAAAAAGAGATGAATTTCAAGCAAGAATTTTCAAAACAATTGAAGCCAATTTGAAACAAAGAGGATTTGTTTTAGAGCAATTATTGGTTCGCAATATTACATTACCTGCCACAGTGAAAGCATCTATAGAAGATAAAATTAAAGCGGAGCAAGATGCTCAAAAAATGCAATTCGTGTTGCAAAAAGAAAAACAGGAAGCTGAACGTAAAAGAGTAGAAGCACAAGGTATTGCCGACTATCAAAGAATCATAAGTTCTG
>JAFMJX010000003.1 GCA_017853235.1 Chitinophagaceae bacterium
CGCCAAATATGCAAAATACATTGAGGCAGAAAATAAAGTATTTTTAAGAGACGATGTAGTAGTGTACAATATTTTAGGAGATACTTTATGGTGTAAGGAAATGTATTGGGATCAAAATACCAATTTATTTCATACAGATAAAGATGTGATTGTAAAGCAACACAACCCTATTGCAAAAATTTATGGTAAAGGCTTTGAAGCCAATCAAAATTTAACCGATATTCATATACTCAAACCACAATCTAATAGTTATGCAATTATTAGTGACAGTAGTGGATTAAATCCTCAAAAATAATATATGGAATACAGAAAAATGGGTAAAACCGGACTTCAATTAAGCACCCTTAGTTTTGGTAGCTGGGTTACTTTTCATAAACAAATTGACGATCGTATTGCAGATGAATTAATGGGAGTTGCTTATGATCAAGGTGTGAACTTTTTTGACAATGCCGAAGTTTATGCTGCAGGAGAAAGTGAAAAGATGATGGGAAGAGTACTGCATCAAAAAAAATGGGATCGTACATCTATCGTATTATCATCCAAGGCTTTCTTTGGATGGAGAGGTAAGGAAAATAAACCCAACCAAACTGGATTGAGTCGTAAGCACTTAACAGAAGCTTGTCATGAAGCATTACAAAGATTACAAACCGATTATTTGGATTTATATTTTTGTCATCGACCTGATAAGTCTACCCCTATTAGTGAAGTGGTTCAAACTATGAATACATTAATTCAACAAGGTAAAATTTTATATTGGGGAACCAGCGAATGGAGTGGCGTAGAAATCATGGAAGCACATCGCATTGCCGATGCCTATCGTTTAATAGGACCTTCTATGGAGCAACCACAGTACAATATGTTTGAACGTAATAAGGTGGAAAATGAATTTCTTGAAATTTATAAAAATGTAGGTCTTGGAACCACTATTTGGAGTCCTTTAGCAGCTGGTTTATTAACGGGCAAATACAATGATGGAATCCCTGACGGATCTCGTTTTCAGTTAGAAGGTTTTGAATGGTTAAGAGACCGATGGATCATGCAGGATAAAATAAAAAAAGTGCAGCAATTAGCTTCCATAGCTAAAGCACTTAAGGTAAGTACCGCTTCCTTAAGTATCGCATGGTGTATTAAAAATCCAAATGTAAGTACTGCAATATTGGGAGCCACCAACAAAGCCCAGTTGTTAGATAATTTAACGGCTTTAGATACAGTACAATTACTCACTCCAGAAATCATGGAGCAAATTGAAAATATCATTGAGACAAAACCCAAATTAGCAGATTATTAGTTTTAAATTATCACTATGTTATTTGCCATTATTGCTTCGTTGATTTTGATAGGTTTTTTTTCGGGATACGAAATTGGATTCGTGAGTGCCAATCGATTGACCTTAGAACTTAAAAAAAAGCAAGGAACTAAAGCAGGGAAAATCATAGCACAATTTTTAGAACATCCTGCTCAATTTATTGGAACTTGCTTAATTGGATTGAATATTTCCTTAGTAGTATTTGGTATTTTATTTGAGCAATTACTAGATCAACTTATTTGGGAGCATGTTCAAGCTGGACCTTATGCCATTTTATTAGGCAACACCATTTTATCAACCCTAGTTATTTTACTTATTGGTGAATTGGTCCCAAAAGCAATATTCAAAGCTAGAGCGGATTCCATGATTAGCACTTTTGCACCTCTAGCTCGATTTTTTCATTTATTTTTTAGACCTCTCACTCAATTATTAGTGAGTTTGGCACAATGGGTAGTGAGCACTTTATTTCAAGTTCGAATGGTGAATAAAAAAGAAGCCTTCACAAAAGTGGACTTAGCTCACTTTGTACAACAAACCAAAGAACAGCAACAACAACAGGACTTGAATACAGATTTGTTTGAAAATGCTTTAAGCCTTCCCAATATCAAAATTAGAGAATGCTTGGTGCCTCGCACCGAAATCGTTGGTGTGGACAAAAGTATCAGTATAGCTGCATTGAAAGAGGTATTTGTAGAAACTAAATTAAGCAAACTAATAGTGTATCATGAAACCTTAGATACGATTGTTGGATATGTGCATCAACTTGATTTATTTAAACAACCACAACAAATACAAGATATTTTACTTCCCATTATCTTGGTTCCTGAAAGCATGAATGCCGCTGATTTAATTAATTTATTTTCGAAAAAAAGAAAAAGTATTGCTTGGGTAGTGGATGAATTTGGAGGTACGGCTGGCATTGTTACTATGGAAGATGTTTTAGAGGAAATTTTTGGAGAAATTGATGATGAATATGATGAGCAGGAGTTTTTAGAAAAGAAATTATCTGATACGGAATTCATTTTCAGTGGCCGATTAGAATTGGATTACCTCTATGAGAAATACGGTATTGACTTTTCGGCAGATACCACCGAAACTTTGAGTGGATATTTGATTCACCAAAACGAGTCCATTCCTAAGTTAAGACAGGTGCTCCATTTGACCCATTTTGATGCAGAAATTATAGCAGTTAGCGATACCCGCATTGAGAAGGTGAAAATCAAAATCCGCTAATACTATTTTTAGGATTAGGCTTCACATTTTAGCATATAAGCCTTAACTTTAACCCTCATTGAAGAATACTCATGGCTATATTTGACCGATTTAAAAAGGAAGGGGATGATGAAATGTCATTCATTGACCATTTGGAAGTTTTAAGAGGAACCATTGTTCGTTCGTTATCTTCTATTTTAATTACTTCCATCATTATTTTTATATATCGTGATTGGATCATGGACCATATTATTATGGGACCTGTAAATCCCGATTTTATTACCTACAAAGCCTTTTGTGGATTAAGTCATTTATTGCATTTAGGAGATTCCCTATGTATGCCTCCTGTAAAAGTATCTTTGCAAAGTACCACATTTGGAGGTCAATTTTTAAGCGCCATTAGTATGGCATTTGTGGGTGGGATTATAGTAGCATTCCCTTTTATATTTTGGCAAATTTGGTCTTTTATAAAACCTGCTCTAAAGGAAAAGGAATTAAAAAATACACGATTCATGATTTTTTGGGTCTCCTTCTTTTTCTTTATGGGAGCTGCATTTGGATTTTTTGTACTAGGCCCTTTTACATTTAACTTTTTAGCAAGCTTTCAACTAGGTACAAGAGGCGCCATTGTGACCATTCCAACTTTTGCCGATTATTTAGACAACTTAACTAATTTAATATTAGGATGTGGGATTGCTTTTGAATTACCAGTCATCGTATTTCTACTTACAAAAATTGGTTTTATCACACCTAAATTATTAACCACAACGCGCAAGTACGCAGTTGTTGTGATTTTAATCATTGCTGCATTTATTACACCTAGTCCAGATTGGTACAGCCAAACTATTGTCTTCATTCCTTTATATACACTATTTGAATTCAGTATAATTGTTTCCAGATGGGCTCATAAAAAAATGAAAGCGGAAGAAGATGAAGAGTGGGATTAATCTAACAGGTTGAACACTGAACCAAATAAAACAAACAGGATAATAAATCAACGATAGTAATAAAGGTTTCATCTAACCACTAAATAAAATTTTATGTCATTTGTTTTTGATGCTTCCAAACCCATTGCAATAGGTTGCGACCATGCAGGAATTGAATACAAAAATGCAGTCAAAAAATGGCTAGAAAGTAAAGGGTACAACGTGAAAGATTTTGGCACCTATAACACCGAATCTGTGGACTATCCGGATTTTGCACATCCCACAGCTGCAAGTGTTGAAACTGGTGAAGCCTGCTTTGGAATATTATTTTGTGGAAGTGCCAATGGAGTGGCCATGACTGCTAATAAACATGCTGGCATAAGAGCCGGATTATGTTGGGTTACCGAAGTAGCTGAATTAGTTCGCTTACACAATGATGCCAATATGATTTGCATTCCAGCTCGCTTTGTAAGTTTGGAATTAGCTTTTGAAATGATTGAAAAATTTATGGGAACCTCTTTCGAAGGAGGCCGTCATCAAAATAGAGTCAATAAAATAACCTGCGCTTAAAAATTAAATTAGCCTTATGAAAAAACTACTATGGATTTCGTTGCTTCTTGTAAGCACTGTGTCGTTTGCACAAACTGCAAAAGATCTTACCAAATTCGCAAATGTCATTACAGCAAAAGGATTGAAAGAAAAATTATCTGTAATTGCTAGTGCCGAAATGGAAGGACGTGAAACTGCATCACCAGGACAAAAACGTGCTGCAGCATACATTGAATCTGAATTTAAAAGAATGGGACTGTTACCTGGGAATGGGAATAGCTATCAACAAGTATATCCTGTATATCAAGATGTATTGACAGAAAAAAAATTAGCTGTCAACGGACGTTCTTTTGAATGGGATAAGGATTTCAATTTTAATTTACAAACCATTGCAAATGGAAATGCTACTTTCAAAGAAGTAGTATTTGCAGGATATGGAATTGTGGATGCAGAAAAAGGAATCAACGATTATGAAAACTTAGACGTGAAAGGAAAATTAGTAGTCATCCTAGATGGAACTAGTAATGGTCCAGTAACAATGGGTCAAGGGGGTAATCGCGCTTTTAATGCCAACCCTGCATCTCCTATGTCAAAATTACGTCAAGCAAGTTCTAAAGGAGCCGCTGGATTATTGATTGTTTCTGCCGATTTCCCTCGTAAAAATGCGACTCCAACAAAAGGAAATATGTATGTTAAAGCAAATCCAAACGCTGGTTTTTTAATGGCAAATATCTCTGCTGATGTAGCAGGTGCTTTATTAGGTTCTGTGGCGCCTACTATAGCTTCTTTAAAGGATGTGAAAAAAGGAAACTATACAACTGATGCCACTATTGCAGCAACTAAAACAACCGATAATTTAGAAAGTAGCAATGTCATTGCTGTACTTCCAGGTACTGATAAAAAAGATGAATACTTAATGTTGACGGGGCACTATGATCATTTAGGAAAAAGAGGGGATGTTATTTATTATGGTGCAGATGATGATGGATCCGGAACAGTAAGTGTTATGCAAATGGCAGAAGCATTTGCAGCGGCTGCTAAAAAAGGCTTTAAACCACGCAGAACCATTGTATTTATGACTGTTAGTGGAGAAGAAAAAGGACTATGGGGATCAGACTATTACTCAGAACACCCTATTTTTCCTTTAGATAAAACCACAGCAGATTTAAATACAGACATGGTGGGACGCGTAGATACAGAGCGCACTACTGGTGATAGTTTAAACTATGTTTACGTGATTGGTCATGATAAATTAAGTACAGATTTACCTATCATCAACGAAGCGGCGAATAAAGCTTCTAGCAATATCACATTAGATTACAAATATGATGATCCTGCTGATAAAAACATGATTTACTACCGTAGCGACCATTACAACTTTGCAAAAAAAGGAGTGCCTATTTTATTTTTCTATGATGGTATGTTATTAGCAGACTATCACAAACCCACTGACACGATTGAAAAAATCAATTTTGAATTAATGCAAAAGAGAGTGTTGATGGTGTATCACACTGCTTGTGAAATTGCACAAAGAGAGGACATGTTAAAAAGAGATCTTAAATTAAATATGCCTGCAAGATAATTTTGAAATAAAAAAAGGCCTTCCAAAATTTGGAAGGCCTTTTTTTTGTACCCACATTTTTTAAGACTCAAATTCAAAAATGAATTTATTGTCCTAAGATATAGGCGAATATCAATGGTACTACAATTGTAGCATCACTTTCAACTATAAATTTAGGAGTATGAATGTCTAATTTACCCCAGGTAATTTTTTCGTTAGGCACCGCCCCAGAATAAGACCCATAAGAAGTAGTAGAGTCACTCACTTGACAGAAGTAACTCCAAAAAGGGACATCATGCCATTCCAAATCCTGATACATCATAGGAACTACACAAATAGGAAAATCCCCCGCAATACCGCCACCTACTTGAAAAAATCCAACCCCTTTTCCACCACTATTAGCGCGATACCATTCGGTCAACATCACCATATACTCTATCCCGTTTTTAACAGTAGACGCTTTCAATTCATTTTTAATGACATAGCTTGCAAAAATATTTCCAGTAGTACTATCTTCCCAACCTGGAACGATGATAGGAATATTCTTTTTTGCAGCTGCAACTATCCAACTATTTTTAGGATCAATTTCATAGTATTGCTCTAAGTCACCACTTAACACCACTTTATATAAAAACTCGTGCGGAAAATATCTTTCCCCTGCGGCTTCCGCATCTTTCCATACTTTCACTAAGTGTTTTTGTAAACGGCGAAAAGCTTCTTCTTCTGGTATACAAGTATCTGTTACGCGATTAAAGTGATTTTCTAATAAATCCCATTCATCCTGAGGGGTTAAATCACGATAATTAGGCACTCTTTTATAATGACTATGTGCCACCAAATTCATCACATCTTCTTCCAAGTTGGCACCTGTACAACTAATAATGGCAATTTTATCTTGACGAATCATTTCGGCCAAACTAATGCCTAATTCGGCAGTACTCATAGCACCTGCCAAACTCACTAACATTTTGCCGCCCTCTAATAAATGGGTCTCATACCCTTTAGCGGCGTCCACTAAAGCAGCAGCATTAAAATGACGATAATGATGTTCAATAAACTGGGAAACAGGACCTTTACTCATGTTTTAAAATTTGAAGCAAAAGTAATTTTTTTTAGGGACTTTGGCTCATTTGTAGAAAATAGAAAAAATGCTACCTTGTAGTATCAATTCATCACTATGAACAAAAAGTTACAACTTGCCTTAGCTGTATTGTGCTTGGCCATTCCCTTTGCGTATGCAGCCTATTTATACCCCAATTTACCCGAAACCATTCCAACTCATTTTAATATCAGAGGAGAGGCCGATGGATTTGGGGGCAAAGACAGTATTTACTTGGGGCCTATCATCATGGCTTTTGCTGGATTATTCACTTATTTTTTATTGACAAATATCAAAAAAATAGACCCCAAAAGAAGTGCTCAAGTGGATGATCGTTTGTTTCAAAACATGGCTTTAGTGATAGTGATTTTTCTTTCAGCATTATCGTTCGTTATATTGTATATGACCACACATCCAGGAATGGGGGTTGATAAATTATTATTCCCTCTTTTAGGTTTGGCATTTTCGGTCATGGGATATTTTATGCCTCAATTAAAACAAAACTATTTCGCTGGTTTTAAACTTCCTTGGACTTTAGAAAATGAGGCCAACTGGATAGCTACCCATAAAATTGCTGGCAAAGTATGGATGTATGGAGGTTTGGTGCAAATTTTAGCAGGACTCCTTTTAGATTCCATGCCCTCTTTTATACTTTTTTTTGCAAGTATGATAGTGATGGTTTTAATACCCACCCTGTTCTCTTACCGAATGTTTAAAAACGGGAACGAAGGATAGTAGTTCCCTAAATATTCTGCATCTTTGTATCTCAATCATACATTATGAAATTAGGTACAAAATATATACATGCAGGGGCACATCCCGATCCAAGTACAGGAGCTATCATGACTCCTATTTTTCAAACTTCCACTTATGTACAATCATCGCCAGGGGTACATAAAGGATATGAGTATGCTCGTAGCCAAAACCCAACACGTTTTGCATTGGAAGAAGCTTTCGCAGTGATAGAAAATGGAAAATTTGGATTGGCATTCGCGAGTGGTGTAGCAGCAACCGATGCCGTGATGCGCTTGTTAGTTCCAGGAGATGAAGTCATTGCTGCTCATGATATGTATGGAGGTTCCTTTCGTTTATTTTCCAAAGTGCATGAAAAAATGGGAATCAAATTTGTGTATGTAGATACTTCTGACGCTCATAATGTATCAAAAGCAATGACTGCAGCAACTAAATTAATTTGGTTAGAAACTCCTACCAACCCTTTAATGAATATTACAGATATTGAAGCGGTTGCGACCATAGGAAAAAAACATAATTGCATTGTTTGCGTTGATAATACATTTGCATCCCCTTATTTACAAAATCCATTGGATTTTGGAGCCACCATCGTAATGCATTCAGCGACAAAATATTTAGGTGGGCATAGTGATGTGATTCAGGGTTGTTTGGTTATGAATGATGAAAAATTAAGAGATCAACTTTATTTTATACAAAAAAGTACAGGAGCAGTGCCGGGGCCACAGGATTGCTTTTTAGTTTTAAGAGGAATTAAAACATTACATGTACGTATGCAGAGGCATTGTGAAAATGGAGAAAAAATAGCGCATTATTTAAGACAACATCCCAAAGTTGGAAAAGTATATTGGTGCGGTTTTGAAGATCATCCCAATCATGACATAGCTAAAAAACAAATGAGGGGATTTGGAGGAATGATGAGCTTTACATTAAAAGACGACACCGTTGATGCTGCTACTAAAGTATTATCAAGTACTAAAGTATTTTCATTAGCCGAAAGTTTAGGAGGTGTTGAATCATTGATCAATCACCCCGCTAGCATGACACATGCTTCTATTCCAAGGGAACAAAGGATTGCCAACGGATTATCCGATGGATTGATTCGGTTGAGTGTAGGCATTGAAGATGCAGATGATTTAATTGCAGACTTAGCGCAAGCCATTGGATAATGAAGCAATCAATTACTGCTTTATTAAATCAAAAAGTAAAACAATACAATCAACTTAGCTTTATTGCCAAGGATCCCATTGTCATTCCTCATGCTTTTAAAAAGCAAGCTGATATTGAAATCGCTGGTTTATTTGCGGCCATCTTTGCATGGGGAAACCGTACTACTATTATCAACAAATCCAATGAACTACTTCAACGAATGGACAACGCTCCGTTTGAATTTTGCACACAGCATCAGGATCAAGATTTAAGAAAGTTAGTAGGTTTTGTACACCGTACTTTTAATGATACCGATTTATTATATTTTATTGCATTCTTGAAGCAACATTATTCAAATCATGCAAGTTTGCAATCTGCGTTTTTTGAAAATTATTTGTCAGGTGAAAAAATAAAATCTGTAGAAGCGGCGCTGAATCATTTTCATACCTATTTTTTTTCTTTAGAACTGGCTCCCAAAAGGACCCAAAAACATATCGCTTTCCCTATGAACGGATCCACGTGTAAAAGACTTAATATGTTTTTGCGTTGGATGGTGAGAAAAGATGCTGCAGGCGTTGATTTTGGAATATGGAAAGCTATAAAGCCTGCAGACTTAATTTGTCCAGTGGATGTACATGTAGCAAGAGTAGCCAGAGCGATGGGCATGATTGAAAGAAAACAAACCGACTGGCAAACCGCAGTTGAATTAACCAATTATTGCCGTACTTTAGATCCTATGGATCCTGTGAAATATGATTATGCTTTATTTAGTATGGGGGTGAATGAAAAATTTCAATAATGGAAATGAACTTACAAACCTTAGACAATGTATCTAAAGAAAAATTGATAGCGTATATCAATGAATATATTAAAACTGATTTTTCAAAAGTAGTTCAATTGTTATATCGTATAGATGTTTCCGAGGCAACACTCAAAAAAACATTACAAACCCATCCCGAGCAAGATGCTGCTGTATTATTGGCTGATTTAATAATTGAAAGATTGGCAGCTACCAAAAAAGCAAGGGAACAATTTAGTCAGGGAACTATTTCTGATGAAGAAGAAAGATGGTGATGCAAGCAATGGAAACGCTATGATGCATCCAAATCACCTAATTGTGGACGCATAACAATATCCTCAACCACAGCCTGTTGACTTAATTGGGTGGCGGAATAAATCATATGAGCGATGTCATTGGCTTCCATAATTCTTTCTGGTGCTATTCCACTCCCCGACCAACTATTAGTATAAGTGGCTCCAGGATATACTCCAGTGACTTTAATTCCTTTATTTTTTAATTCGGTGCGAAGGTTTTGTGTAAACCCATGTAAAGCATACTTACTAATACCATAAGATCCTCCATTAGGATATGCTTTCAGGGATGCGATAGAACAAATATTAAAAATATGCCCCTTCCCTTTTTGAATCATTGCAGAAAGAAAACCTCGAGTGGTATGATAAGCAGAAAATAAATTCGCATTCATCAGTTTTTCTAACAATCCATCTTCTTCTTTTTCTAAACTGCCTGGTAAAAAATATCCTGCGTTATTAATTAAAATATCGGGAGTTCCAAAACTAAGCACCCATTTTGCAAAAGCAATACAATTTTCCTTTACAGATAAGTCAATAGACATATATTGAATACGCACATTGGAATACAAAGCACTTAATTGAGATGCTGCTTGTTGCACAGCACCTTCTGTTTTACTGACTAAAAATAAATCATGCCCAGCTTTTGCAAATGTTTCGGCAATGGCATAACCTATTCCCTGTGAAGCCCCTGTAATAACTACTTTCATACCGTATTATATTTTAATGAATTCTCATCATTTCACTAAAGATAAGAAGCAAAATTGTATTTTAGCAATTCTTAAGAAGACACTATGGTTTATACGGATTTGTTTTTTGATTTGGATCACACACTTTGGGATTTTGAATTAAATTCCAAGGAAACCATGCAGGAATTATATGATACCCATCAATTAGCTTCTTTAGGAATCACCCAATTTGATGCTTTCTTTAGCGTCTATATTGACCACAACCATCGATTATGGGACCGATACTCCAAAGGCTTCATTAAACAAGAGGAATTAAGATGGAAAAGAATTTATTTGAGCTTATTGGATTTTAAAGTGCCCAGTGAAAAATTAGCGCGCGCTATGTCTGTGGATTTTTTAGAAATACTACCCACAAAGAAAAAATTATTCCCCTATACCATTGAAATTTTGACTTACCTAAAAAATAAAGGGTACAAAATGCATTTAATAACCAATGGTTTTGAATCTGTTCAATTTAAAAAAATTAATACCGCCAATATTGCTCATTTTTTTAATGAAGTAGTCACCTCCGAAGCAAGTAATAGCCTTAAACCTCAAAAGGAAATTTTTGAATACGCATTAAAAAATGCTAAAGCGCAAAAAGAGCAGAGTATTATGATTGGTGACAATGAATCTGCAGATATTCAAGGAGGAATTAATGCAGGTTTAGATACCATTTTTGTAAACCATTTGCAAACCATTCCTACCGTCCCTGCCACTTATACCATAACACATCTAAAGGAATTAGAAAGTATCCTATAGACTAATAAGTGCAATGATAGTAATAGGAAGCCAAAATGGCCTTTATTGAAATGTTAAACTAGACGTTATAAGATTATATTACCAACTCGCTAAAACAGTCACACCGCCTTTTACTTTATCACCAATTTTTGCATGAATTTTTGCTCCAACTGGTAATAATAAATCTACGCGACTTCCAAATTTAATAAAACCATATTCGGCAGTTTGATCAAAATGCTGACCTACAGAAGTATAATTACAAATTCTTTTTGCCAATGCCCCCGCAATTTGCTTGCATAAAATACTGCCTTTGCTATTTTCAACCACTACAGACCATCTTTCATTTTCGGTGGAGGATTTAGGATGCCATGCCACTAAATATTTTCCTGCGTGATATTTATTGTACACAATATTACCTGCAATAGGTAATCGATTGACATGCACATTAGCAGGGCTCATAAACACACTTAATTGTATTCGCTTTTCGGTATAATATTCATCTGGTTGTACCTCTTCAATCACCACTACTTTTCCATCTGCTGGAGCAACTATAGCATCATCATTCAAGGTTAGTACTCTATTGGGAATTCTAAAAAAAGAAACAATAAAAAGAAAAAAAGCAAGCGTCACTGCCAAAACCACCCAAGCAGCACATGCACTTACAGGATATAAATATGAAAAATTCGCCAAATTAATAAGACCCACTATAACCGCAATCAATGAAATGGTAGCGGTTCCTTCTTTATGAATTGTCATAGTATTATTTTAAAACGCAAATGTAAAGTATTAATGCAAAAGTTGAATCAGTAACCAAACAAAAGGGGTTGCCAGCAAAATGGAGTCAAAGCGATCTAAAAAACCTCCATGCCCTGGCATCATTTTGCCTGAATCCTTTACCCCGGCCAATCTTTTTAATTTACTTTCTACCAAGTCGCCTAAGGTACCCATCACTGCTGCAACCAAACTCACTAAAAAAATGACTTTTTGATTAATAGGAATATACGCACCAAAAGTTTTAGTGATTAGAAATACACTAATTACGATACCTGCAATAGTGCCTTCCCATGTTTTGTTAGGGGACACTGAGGACAATGGTGTGCGCCCAATAACAGACCCTACAATATATGCAGCTGTGTCATTGATCCAAATAGAAATGATTAATAATAATGGAAAAGCAAAACCTAAATCACCAAAAATTGAATCTGCCATGATGCTTCTCAATTGAAAAAATAAAGAAAGTCCCATAGAAACATAAATCAATCCCACAGCAGAAGTAGTGACTGCTTTAAAATTAAACTTACGAGTCACTAGTTCAATGATTAAGACCAACGCTATAACTGCCAATAAAACATATCTTCCATAATAAGCAATACTATAGGGACCTATTTTTAAACTAGCAGGTGATAATCCAATCATAAATAAAGTGCCAATCAATAAAGTACCCCATTGGTGCACTGATGAAATAGTTGCATAGTTTGGTTCAATGCGTGCCATAAGTTTTTGAAATTCATACAAACAGCCTATTTGAATCACTGTAAATAAAATAAAAAAGGACCATTGATTGTACATGATGCCCCCTAACATAATGATTGCAAAAACGATTGCCGAAAAAGCGCGTACTCTAAAAGTTGAAAAATTAAAAGCCATGTATATGTATTTAAATAAGTTAAATTAAAGTTAGTGTAAATATGGAATATAGTTGATTTAGGTGAACTGCATTTGATCAATCAACTTGATAGCTTCCTCTGCTAAAATAGAAGGCACATACACTTCTGCTTCTCCCATAAAAACATATGAAGAATCTTTTCTGTTCATCACTTTGGCTTCAATGTGATTCTCATGTAACCAAGCAGCCACCATACTAGCAGTAGCTAATTGACTATTACTAAATATTTTCTTCCAATCTTGCATCCTGGCTATTTTTAATTTTTTGGAGTAAAAAAATAATCGCAATTACAGCCACAATCGTCCAATAATAACTCAAATTGCCTTCTACTACTTGTTCCATTTTTTGAGGATCTTGTCTTACAAAATAGAGTGTAGTTACGCCAATACCATTATTGATAAAATGCATGAACATTGGTAATGCGATATTTTTAGTTTGATAATACACAATGCCTAAAACAATTCCTAAAGACATTCTTGATAAAAACCCAAAATAAGAAAAATGAAAAGCGCTAAAAATAATAGCAGTGACCACAATAGATAACATAGGTTTTCCTGACCATTCCAAAAATGTTTTTTGCAAACTGGCTCTAAAAAAAAGTTCTTCTACTATGGCAGGTACCACTGCGACCGCAATTAATGCAATAGCTAAATCCCAAATGGAGTGCATTTGAGTCATAGCATACAATGCTTTTTTATATTGATCTTCCAAATGAGTGGCCCAATTTCTAATGGTGGGTGAAACCGGAATTTTTTGGGTTAAATCCCCTAATGCCCCACTTAATATTAAACCTGTTATAGCCAACAAAACCACCCAGGCTACTTGTTCTTTGGAAGCAAAATTTTTAAATCCTAGATTCTCTACAAACTTGCCTTTACTTAATAGTGCTATTCCAACACTTGGCAATCCAAAAGCAATGATGGAGGCCAAAGCATTTGCCAATTGCATTAAAATAGCATATTGTGGTTGTAACAAATAAGATTGAATATCTCTTAAACCCACATGCAACCATGCTGCTGCCAAAGAAAAAGCTAGGAACCCTCCTACAATTAAACCTATGCCTGTAAAAGCTATTAAAAGGGCCATTTTAGATCCTGGACGCATTTCAAAAAGGGAAGATGGAGTGTGAGTCATGTCAATGATTTATTGGTACATTTGCAACCGCATCGGATAAGATGCAAGATAATGAATTCATATGGTTTCTATTGGTCCTATTCAATTACCTGATTTTCCGCTATTATTAGCACCCATGGAGGATGTAAGCGATCCCCCCTTTAGAGCAGTGTGCAAGGACAATGGGGCCGACTTAATGTATACCGAATTTATTAGTAGCGAAGGGCTTATTAGAGATGCCATTAAAAGCAGGCAAAAATTAGACATTTTTGATTACGAACGTCCCATAGGAATTCAAATTTTTGGAGGAGATGAAGAAGCCATGGCACTTTGTACTAAAATTGTAGATACTGTAAACCCCGATTTAATAGACATCAATTTTGGATGTCCTGTCAAAAAAGTAGTTACTAAGGGAGCTGGAGCAGGCGTATTAAAGGACCTTGATTTAATGGTTCGTTTAACTGAATCGGTAGTAAAAAGTACCAACTTACCTGTAACTGTTAAAACAAGATTAGGTTGGGATGATAGCTCTAAAAATATTCATGAAGTAGCATTACGTTTACAAGATGTAGGTATTAAAGCTTTAGCCATACACGGCAGAACAAGAACCCAAATGTACAAAGGTGAAGCGGACTGGACTTTAATTGGAGAAATCAAAAATGATCCACGTATTCAAATTCCAATATTTGGAAATGGCGATATCAATTCTCCCGAAAAAGCTTTAGAGTATAAAAATAAATATGGAATTGATGGTATCATGATTGGCAGAGCCGCTATTGGTTATCCATGGATATTTCGTGAAATCAAACATTTTTTAGCGACCGGGACTAAACGTGCAGATCCTACGATTGAAGAACGTGTTGAAGTCGCACGTAAACATTTAATTAAATCATTAGAATGGAAGGGGCCTATTGCTGGCATTAATGAAATGCGTCGTCATTATGCTAATTATTTAAGAGGCTTACCTAACATCAAAGAATACCGAAATAAATTAGTGCGCATTACGGAACAAAAAGAAATAGAAGCCATCTTGGATGAAATAAAAGACAAATACAAGGACATGGTAATTGAATCTGGTAAAATAGTTTTAGAAAATTACCACGAACACTGCCCTATCAATTAAATAGTCCCAGCTTAAATGCCAAACCTATTTAAGATACTTTTTTACACATTATTTATTTTTTCTCAATCGCCGCTGTCACAATGGGATCCAGGGGATCAATGGTCATAGGAAAATAATTCACCAACACCCCATTTTCATTCACTAAGTATTTGCAAAAATTCCATGCAGGCGCTTGATTGCACCATCCATTTAAGTTCATATCAGAAAGCCATTGATGAACTTCATTTTGATGGCTTTTTTTAATGACAATAGATTTTTCCATTAAAGGGAATGTCACTCCATAATTTTTTTTGCAAAAAGCAGCAATATTTTGATTGTCTTTAGATTCTTGTTCTTTAAAGTCATTGGCAGGAAAGCCAAGTACTACCAAATCATCTTTATATTGTTGGTGTAATTTTTCAAGTGCTTCATATTGACCTGTAAAACCGCAATCACTTGCTGTATTAACAATCATAATTTTTTTTCCTTTGAAAGCAGCAAAATCAATATCACTCCCGTCAATGGCTTTGGCATGCAAAGTATAAAAAGAAATAGGTGCCGTGCTCAATTTTGAGTTACTTAAAACTTGCTTTGCCCCACTTGAGTGACTCGACCACATAATCATAGGATACAGCGTTTTCAAAATAGATTGACGATAAGACATGTCCTTTTTTTTCATCAGTAACGCAGTAGACACCAAAATGCCAAAAGCAATTGCAATTTTTATCATGATCGATTTTTTATTTTTCAAAACCCAATTTTTAAGTTCAAAAAGAAAATAATTGAAAACTAATTTACCCAATTAATCTTTTGAGCAACCAAGCCTTCCCTTTATAAGGTGGATACTTAAAACTTGGATCTATCCAAGTAGGTGTTTTGAGTACCGACTTAGTATGCGTGAAGGTATCAAAACTTGCTTTTCCATGATAGCCCCCAGTGCCGCTAAAACCCCTTCCACCAAAAGGCAAATCATGATTGGTAATGTGCATGGTAGCATTGTTGACACAAGCTCCACCCGAAGGTACATGGGTTAACCAATAAGATTCATCCACTTTATTTTCGGTGAAAACATAAAACGCTAAAGGATTTGGATTTTTTTGGATGACCCCTAATGCTTCTTCTTTGGTTGCATAAGTGATAATAGGAAGTATGGGTCCAAAAATTTCATCCTGCATGATTTTAGCATCTGTTGTAACACCAGTTAAAATAGTAGGTTCTATAAAAAGTTTTTCTCTGTTTGATTTTCCCCCATAAACAATTTCACCTTCGGATAAATAGCTAGTTAATCGCAACCATTGTTTATCATTGATAATTTTTCCATAATGTTCAGAAGCCTCAGCATCTGCACCATAAAATGCTTGAATAGCAAGAATCAATTCTTGAATTAATTTATCTTTTAAATGCGTAGGCACTAATATATAGTCAGGTGCAATACACATTTG
Organism: Chitinophagaceae bacterium; assembly: GCA_017853235.1. GTDB lineage: Bacteria > Bacteroidota > Bacteroidia > Chitinophagales > Chitinophagaceae > Sediminibacterium. Next base: position 16,434 of record JAFMJX010000003.1, read on the forward strand.
ACCACAATTAGAAAATTTAGGATTTGCTAAACGTCGCGCGGCTACTCTCAAATTAGCATCAGAACAAATCACTGCAGGGCTTTTGCCACCTAATTCTAAAGTCACAGGCACTAATTTTTCAGCTGCGTATTTATAAATTATTTTTCCTACAGCAGTACTGCCTGTATAAAAAATATGATCAAACCTGTTTTCGGTGAACAAGGGGGGCAATATAGTAGCACCTTCCCCTTCTAAATAAAGAATATAATTGTTGGGGAATAAAGAGTCAATTATTTTTCCCATCACTTTTGCTGTTGCTGGTGCAAACTCACTAGGTTTTAAGACTGCACAATTCCCTCCTGCTATTGCTCCAATTAAAGGCGTAAACAACAATTGAAAAGGATAATTCCAAGGTGCAATAATACAAACCACACCCAAAGGTTCTTGTATGGTGTAACTAGCAGAAGGTATGTTCACCAAGTTGGTGGATACATATTTTGGTTGCATCCATTCTTTTAAATGCTTTATGGTATCATTTAATTCACTTAAAAAAAATCCTATTTCGGTAGCCCATGCATCTTCATCGGTTTTTTTAAGGTCTGCATACAAAGCTTCATATAAAGCTTTCTCCGACTCCAATACTACTTTTTTGAGTCTTTCTAACTGCAATAGCCTAAAGGCGTATGATTGTGTTGCCCCTGATTGAAAATATTGTCTTAAGGCATCCATTTGAGTCTTCATAATGCTGAATTATCCCTCAATTTAAGCCTAAAAAATGAAAGGGAATCAGGTTTTGCCCACTCCTAAAAATATTTCTCTTTTTTCCTCTTTTTTTTATAATTTACGTATTCGATTGAAACGATTTATAACCAATTAATTCATTGCTATGTCCAAAAAGAAATCAAATAATTCACGCAGAGACTTTATCAAAAATTCAGCCCTTGCTTTGGGAGGTTTTTATATTTTACCCAGACACGTTTTAGGAGGAAAAGGTTTTATCGCACCAAGTGATAAACTACAAGTGGCGGGTATTGGAGCTGGTGGTAAAGGAGAAGGTGATTTGTATAGTTTTTACAAATCAGGAAAAGCAGATATCGCTTTTTTATGTGACGTAGATGATCGTCAATCTGTAACCAGCCGCAAAAGATATCCTAATGCGAAATATTATAAGGACTATCGTGAAATGTTAGATAAGGAAAGCAAATTTATTGATGCGGTTTCTGTTTCAACTCCCGATCATATGCATGCAGTAGCTGCCATGGCGGCCATGCAATTAGGCAAACATGTTTATGTTCAAAAGCCAATGGCACATGATATTTACGAAGCAAGAATGATGACCAAAGCAGCTCATGATTATAATGTTGTTACTCAAATGGGAAACCAAGGTTCATCGGGTGATGGTGTTCGTACTTTACAAGATTGGTACAATGCAGGTTTGATTGGAGATGTACATACTATTTATTGCTATACCGATCGTCCTGTATGGCCACAAGGGGTAATACGTCCAACAACTGCATCCCCTATCCCAGCCGAATTAGATTTTAATTTATGGTTGGGTACTGCACCACAAAAAGATTATTTCACCGACTTGTTACCTTTTAACTGGAGAGGATGGTGGGATTATGGTACCGGTGCTTTAGGTGATATGGCTTGTCATATTATGGCACCTGCATTTGCGGTGGTTGGATTAGGATATCCAGTATCTGCAGAATGTAGTGTAGCTACTCGTTATACTGCACCTTGGCAAAGAGTCTATTCTCCAGATAGTCCACCAGCAGCATCTCATATCATTTTAACTTTTAAAGGTCAAAATGGAAAACCAGATGTTAAATTACATTGGATGGATGGAGGAATTCAACCCGAAAGACCAGCAGAATTGGGTCCTAATGAAGTCATGGGAGATGGAGGAAATGGTGTCATTTTTGAAGGAACAAAAGGCAAAATGATGGCAGGTACTTATGGTGTCAATCCACAATTATTACCTACTAATTTAACGAAAACCACAAAAGTTCCCGAAACAGTAACACGTGTAAAAGGTGGGGCTGAAGGGCATTACGCAGCATGGGTAGAAGCTTGTATAGCAGGACCAGGAAGCGACTTAGCTAAAAACTTAAGTTCTCATTTTGATATCGCAGGCCCTTTAACTGAATCTGTGTTAATGGGTAATTTAGCCATTCGCAGTTATGATATCAAGAACGTAGATAAAAAAGGCAATGCAAGTTATCCAGGTCGAAATATTCAATTAATGTGGGATGGTCCAAATATGAAGATCACCAACTTTGATGAAGCCAACCAATTTGTAAAACGCACCTATCGTGATGGTTGGAGTTTAGGAGTATAAGGACAAAATAAATTTTTAAACCTCTCATACAAAACTTGGTGAGAGGTTTTTTTATGCAACTCATAATTGATTATCTTCAATTTTATAAAAGAGACTATGAAAAATTTACGCGATCAGTTTTTATTACGCCCCGATATTCATTTCTTAAATTTTGGATCTTTTGGTGCTACCCCTAAACCCATTTTTGAAAACTATCAACATTGGCAGAGGGTCCTAGAAGCCGAACCGGTTCAGTTTATAGCATTTGATGGGTATCAATATTTAGCAGATAGTCGCGCTGCCTTGTCTCAATTTATTGGCATCCCTGATAAAGATGATGTAGTTTTTGTAACCAACCCTTCGTTTGCAGTCAATTTGATAGCAAAAAATTTTCCTTTAAAAGCTGGTGATGAAATTTTAACTACCAACATTGAATATGGTGCATGTGATAAAACATGGACTTATTATTGCGAAAAAGCAGGCGCCACCTATCGCAGACAACAAATAAGTTTACCTGTGACTTCTAAGGAAAAATTTATCAGTGAATTTTTTGAGGGTGTGCGACCCACAACGAAAGCAATTTTTATAAGTCATATTACTTCCACTACAGGTTTGATATTCCCCGTGAAAGAAATTTGTGCAATTGCAAAACAAAAAGGATTAATAACGATTGTAGATGGTGCACATGCTCCAGCACATGTTACTTTAAATATCAATGAATTAGAAGCAGATTTTTATACTGGAGCTTGTCACAAATGGATGATGGCACCCAAAGGATGTAGTTTTTTATATGCACATAAATCTGTGCAAACTTGGTGCGATCCAATGATTGTAAGTTGGGGATACAAAGCACTTAAGCCTTCTCATTCCACTTTTTTAGATTACAATCAAATGATTGGTACAAGAGATTTTTCGGCATTTTTAACAGTGCCTGCTTGTTTGAAATTTATGGAAGAAAATAATTGGAAAGAGGTATCGCAAGCATGTCATCAAATGGTATTAGACAATGCGCCCCGTTTTTACGAATTGCTGGAATGCAAGCCACTCAGCCCTTTAAACAGTGAATGGATTGGTCAAATGATTAGTATCCCCATCAAAACTAAAGAACCTGAAATACTTCAAAGAAAATTATTTACGGACTATCAAATTGAAGTCCCTATCATGCGTCAAGAAAACGATGTTTATATGCGTTATTCTATCAATGCATTTAATACCATCGAAAATTTAGATGCTTTATATAATGCCTTAGAAGACCTAAAAAAGAAAGGAGCTATTTAATGTACTCAAGTTGTTTTTACCAGCTTAATTTTGACATGGCAGCTCCATTATCTTTGGTACATCCTAATTCGCTCGTTCCGGTATAAGCTTCCTGTTCTACAATAAAATATTTTAATCCTTTAGCCGCACCAGCATGTAAAATATTTTTAAAGTCAATAGTGCCCTTGCCAACGACGCAAGATTCAACCCCTCCTTGCGCAGATTTAGTTAAATCTTTCACATGACATAATCTAAAACGATTAGGGTATTTATTAAAATAGTCGATAGGATTCACCCCTGCAGCAGTCACCCAAAAAATATCCATTTCAAAATCAACCAAACTAGGATCGGTTAAATTCATCATGACATCCTGTGGAATGCCGCCTGGCATGGCTTTGAAAGAATAATCATGATTGTGGTAAGCAAAGCGTATTCCGTTCTTTTTACAAATCTCACCACATTTGTTAAACTGATCTGCAAAACGTTTAAAATGATCAATGGTGGGTTGTGGCCCTTTATGCGGACAAATTAAATAGCTCATTCCAATTTCAGCCGCTTGTGCTGCTTTAAGTTCAAAATCTTTTTCAATATCACAATGAGAGGAAACTATTTTCATACCTAAGCCATCCATTGTTTTTTTGAATTCGGTATTTTTCATGCCCCAAAAAATTCCTTTTCCTCCTTCAAAACTTTCAATGTGTTTAAATCCACTGTCAGCAATAAGTTTAAACACACTTGCACTGTCCTTGCTGAGGGCTTCTTTCACCGTCCACAATTGAATTCCAAAATTTTGTTTAGCTGGCGCTAAAGCTAATAATTCATTACGAAAAGGAACGGTCATAGCCATACCTGCTAAAGTACTGTTGCGTAAAAAACTTCTTCTTGATTGAGACATACAATAATTTTTAAAAAAGCAATCGAAAATAATTTATAGTAATTGGGTTTTTATAACTTGAACTATTTTAACTAAGTAGTCGCCCAGGCTTTATCCCCTTTTTTATAAGGAACCGAACCTTGGTATTTTCCAGGAACGGCCACATAACGTAAAGCTTTAGTAGCACCCACTTCGGAAGTAAAAAATCCAGTTAAGGTCAACTCTTTCATCATAGTAAAATAGTGCTTTGGATCTTCGGGTTTTTTATTCTTTTGGTATTTAGCTGCTTCAGCATCTAAGGCTACTAATAAATCGTGGCGCTCAGCAGGAGTTGCTTCCATAAAACTTTTATTCATTTTTATTTTGGCATGTTCTTGTAAAGATTTAATCCCCTGCATAAATATACCTTGATTTTGTTCATCGTAACAATCAGTCACCATCACTTGCATAAACTCACCCACTTTTGCTTCTTTGGCTCCAGGTGTATCTGTCGCAGGTAAAATAGTTTCGGCCACTTCATTTAAAAAAGCAATATCCTCTTTTGAAAATTGTAATCCAGTAGCACCTGTAGCACAACCTGATAAAAAAGCTTCTGCGCCTAAAACGGTGCCCCCCATAATAAGGGCCACTCTAGATAAGGCTTCTCTTCTTGTCATCATAAAATAATTTTTTAAAAAATGTTTTTTATAAATTTCCTTTTTTCAATTCGTTTACTGCAAAGTCGGCAGCACGCGCTGTAAAAGCCATATAAGTTAAAGATGGATTCACACAAGCTGCACTTGTCATAAAGGAACCATCGGTTACAAATACGTTAGGAGCATCCCACACTTGGTTATTTTTATTCAACACAGATGTTTTTGGATCATGGCCCATACGTGCTGTACCCATTTCATGAATACCTCTACCAGGAGTACCATCTCCTTCGGTTGCTTTCACATTTTTTACACCTGCTTTTTCTAACATTTCTTGCGCATCTGCTAAAATATCTTTGCGCATTTTAATTTCATTTTCTTTCAATTCGCAATCAATATTTAATACGTTCAATCCCCACTTATCTTTTTTAGTTTTATCTAAAGTCACTTTATTAGTAGCATCTGGCAACATTTCACCAAAGCCCATCATGTTTACATTCCAATGATCGCCTGGTTCAGATAATGCATCTTTGAAAGCACCCCCAATACTCGCTTCGGCCACTTCATGACCCCAACCTGCACGGTGTCCACCTCCTTGATACCCATAACCACGTAAATAATCGCGTTTGTCCTCCCCCACATTTCTGTAACGAGGAATATAAAAGCCGTTAGCACGACGACCAAAAGTATATTTGTCTTCATATCCTTCCATGATACCTGCAGCACGATTGCCTAAATGGTGGTCCATTAAATATTTACCTAAAGCATCACTACTACTTCCTAATCCACCTTCCCAAACATCAGTTGCTGAATTCATCAACACCCAAGTACTGTTTAAAGTAGAAGCATTTAAGAAAATAATTTTGGCTTTGTATTCAATTGTTTTATTAGTTTCAGCATCTAACACAACTACACCGGTTGCACGTTTTTTATCTTTATCATATTTAATTTCAGTTACGATTGACCAAGGTCTTAAAGTTAAATTACCTGTCGCCATGGCAGCAGGAAGTGTAGATGATTGCGTACTAAAGTAGCCACCAAAGGGGCATCCCAACCAACATTTATTTCGGAATTGACAACCTGGGCGACCTTCGTGAGGTACCGTAATATTTGCAGTACGTCCAATAATTAAGTGACGTGTTCCTTTATACACTTCTTTTAATCGAGCAGCAACATCCTTTTCCACACAGGTGAGTTCCATAGGAGGTAAAAATTGTCCATCTGGTAACACTGGAATACCGTCACGATTTCCGCTAATGCCTGCAAATTTTTCTACATAATCATACCAAGGTTCAATTTCTTTATATCGAACAGGCCAATCAATTGCAATTCCGTCTTTAGCATTGGCTTCAAAATCCAAATCGGACCAACGATAACTTTGGCGACCCCACATTAAGGAACGACCCCCCACGTGATATCCACGGAACCAGTCAAAACGTTTTGTTTCTGTATAAGGACTGTCTTTATCGGAACACCAATAATCTAAATTGGTTTCATTCAAAGGATAATCTCTTTTTAACACAGGATAATCTTTGATCATTTGTTGCGTGCGCCCTCCACGATGTGGATGGTCCCAAGCTTCTTTATTTGCATTCACATAATCCTTGATGTGTTCAATATTTCTACCACGTTCAAGCATTAATACTTTTAACCCTTTTTGTGTAAGTTCTTTTGCAGCCCATCCACCGCTGATTCCAGATCCTACCACGATTGCATCGTACTGTTGTTCTGCCATTGTAATAAATTTTTGAGTTTCGTTTTTGGATTGTTAAGATACAAAATTTCTCAACTGCTTTTTGTCCTTTTTATAATTCAAGAATAATTTCTATACGTCACATATTTTTACTGCCGTTTGTAAGGATACCATGGGGTCTTTGTCGGCTGGAATAAACTCCTGAGCCACATAACCTTTAAAACCAGTCTCCACAATGGCACGCATGATAGCAGGATAATACAACTCCTGACGTTCGTCTATTTCATGACGTCCAGGAACGCCGCCAGTATGATAATGTCCATAATATTCATGATTCGTTTTGATTGAATGAATAATATCACCCTCGTCAATTTGCATATGATAGATGTCAAATAACAATTTAAAATTAGGGGATCCTAAACGCTTACAAAGTTCGACTCCCCAAACAGAACGATCACACATATAATCTTTATGATCTACTCTTGAGTTTAATAATTCCATGATAATGGTGACACCACGTTTTTCGGCTAATGCCATAATCTTTTTTAAGCCTGTAACACAATTATTTAAACCTGTTTCATCATCCATGCCATTGCGACTACCCGAAAAACAAATTAAATTTTTATACCCAGCATCTGCGACATAATTAATATGATCGGTGTAATTTTTTACTAAAGTATCATGATAGCTAGGTTCGTTAAACCCTTTGGTAAGGCTAATTTCGGCGCCATTACACATCGTTGAAATGAGATGATTGGCTTTGAGTACATTCCATTCCTTAGGGCCAACCAGATCCATCCCCACCAATCCCATTTCTGAAAAGTTTTTAGCCAACTGTTCAATTGGATATTGGTTATAACACCATCTGCAAGCAGAATGATTGATATTTCCTTTAAGTGCTAAATAAGCTTGGTTTGTTTCTTGTTTAGATGACATAGCTGCAAATAAATTAGAAGGGACCGCGGCACCTGTGGCAATAGCAGCAGAACCCGTTAAAACTTGTTTAATAATCGTTCTTCGATTCAAATTTTTAGACATATTAAAACTTCATTGAGTGAGCAATCGGTTGAGAGATTAAATGTAATTTTTATTTGTTGGGTGTAAAAATAATTTTAGATAAAAAAGGCTTTTTTTGCGAAATAATAAGGAAATTGCTAGGATAATAAAACTCAGTGTTTTAGCTATTAACGATTCCATTTTTAGAGTTTAAAATTCGAAGCCAATGAACAGAAAATTACGCATGGGAATGGTGGGTGGAGGAAAAGATGCCTTTATTGGAGCCATTCATCGCATTGCCGCCAATATGGACGGATTGATTGAACTAAATTGTGGTGCTTTAAGTGCTCATCCCGATACCGCCATCGCATCTGGAGAAGCCTTGTTTTTACCTAAAGAAAAAAATTACAGCACTTATGAGGAGATGTTTAAAAAAGAAGCGAGTCTTCCGGCAGATCAACGTATGGATTTTGTGACAATTGTGACTCCCAATTTTGCTCATTTTGCTCCAGCCATGATGGCATTAGAACATGGCTTTCATGTGGTCATTGAAAAACCAATTACTTTTTCATTAGAGGAAGCGAAACTGTTAAAACAAAAATTAGCCGAAACTGGTTTGCTACTTTGCTTAACACATACCTATGCGGGATACCCCATGGTTAAGCAAGCAAAGGCAATGGTGAAAGAGGGAAAATTAGGAAAAATCAGAAAAGTTTGGGTAGAATATCCGCAAGGTTGGTTAAGTAGATTGTCTGAAAAAGATGGCAATGCACAGGCCGCTTGGAGAACAGATCCCAAAAGATCTGGAAAAAGTTCGGTAATGGGTGATATTGGAACCCATGCCGCACATTTAGCAGAATATATTACAGGCGGAAAAATCACCGAAGTATGTGCCGATTTAAACACCATGGTGGAAGGTCGATTGTTAGATGATGATGGTGCGGTGATGTTAAAATTTGACAATGGATCCAAAGGAGTTTTAATGGCATCACAAGTAGCAGCTGGTGAAGAAAATGCACTAAAAATTAGAGTGTATGGAGAATTAGGTGGATTAGAATGGGCACAACACGAACCCAATACTTTAATTGTAAAATGGTTGGATCAACCTACTCAAATATTAAGAGCAGGTGGAAATTATGGAGCACATTTATCTCCCATTGCAATACATAACACCCGTACTCCAGGAGGTCACCCTGAAGGATATTTAGAAGCATTCGCAAATATCTATCGCAATTTTGCGCTTACACTAAGTTGTAAAATAGATGGCACCACTCCTACCGAAGCAATGTTGGATTTTCCTAATGTAGAGGATGGAATTAGAGGAATGGCATTTATCGATAACGTAGTGGCTTCATCGCAATCCGAGAAAAAATGGACTCCTTACGTAATTTAAAATAATCGCAACGATTTAAAATTAATAAAGATGACAACATTAAAAGGACCAGGCATATTTTTAGCACAATTTATGGGTGACGTGGCTCCATTCAATAATTTAGAAAATATTTGCAAGTGGGCAGCGGGATTAGGTTTTAAAGGAGTACAAATTCCAAGTTGGGATGCCCGATGCATTGATTTACAAAAAGCAGCAGAAAGCAAAACATATGCTGACGAAATAAAAGGAATCGTAGAAAGTGCAGGATTACAAATCACAGAATTATCTACGCACTTGCAAGGACAATTAGTGGCAGTGCATCCCGCTTATGATGCACAATTTGACGGCTTTGCACCTGCTGCAGTGCATGGAAATGCAAAAGCAAGAACCGAGTGGGCCGTGCAACAATTAATGTATGCTGCAAAAGCTTCACAAAATTTAGGGCTTAACGCGCATGCTACTTTTAGCGGTGCTTTATTATGGCATACGGTGTATCCTTGGCCTCAACGTCCTGCAGGATTGGTAGAAACCGGCTTTACAGAACTGGCTAAAAGATGGATGCCCATTTTAAATGCATTTGATCAAGTGGGCGTTGATGTTTGTTATGAAATACATCCAGGAGAAGATTTACATGATGGCGTAACATATGAAATGTTTTTAGAAAAAGTAAATCAACATCCACGAGCTTGTTTATTATATGACCCCTCTCATTTTGTTTTGCAGTGTATGGATTACCTTGGATACATTGACGCATTTCATGATCGCATTAAAATGTTTCATGTTAAAGATGCCGAATTTAATCCTACAGCCAAACAAGGTGTATATGGAGGATATCAAAATTGGATAGACCGTGCAGGGCGATTTAGATCCTTAGGTGATGGTCAAGTTGATTTTAAAAGTATCTTTAGTAAACTCGCAGCCTATAACTTTAAAGGATGGGCAGTAATGGAATGGGAATGCGCTATCAAACATCCTGAAGTAGGTGCTGCAGAAGGTGCTATATTTATTCAAAAAAATATCATACAAGTGACCGAAAAAGCATTTGATGATTTTGCCAATACAGGATCGGATGAGGCATTTAATAAAAAAATATTAGGTATATAATAATTAAACAATGAATGTAAAAAAAACAATTATGAAACAGGTTTTAGGAACAATGGTTATGGTGAGTTTTTTAATCGCATGTGGCGGCGGAGCAGCAAATGAAAATAAAACAGAAGCAGCAACGACAACTTCTCCAGCAAATGCATTATCATCTAACCCCGATTATCAAAAGGGGTTGACATTAGTAGGTGGAAGTGATTGCTTAACCTGCCATAAAGTAAATGAAAAGAATATAGGGCCCGCATACAAAGATGTAGCAGCAAAATATGAAAACACCGAAGACAATGTAAAAATGTTAGCTGCAAAAATTATCAAAGGTGGTGCTGGAAATTGGGGCGCTATACCTATGACACCACATCCACAAGTAAAAGAAGAAGATGCAGAAGCAATGGTAAAATATATATTGCTTTTGAAAAAATAATATACTAATAAAATATTTTAACGAAAACTTAAACTAATAAAACAATCACTATGAAAATGAAATTCATTACAATAGCTTTGATGACTCTTTTTTGTACAAGCCAAGTGCATGCTCAAAAAGGAAAATGGATCAGTCTATTTGACGGCAAAACAACTAAAGGA
>JAFMJX010000095.1 GCA_017853235.1 Chitinophagaceae bacterium
GATTTACAGTAAGTTATAATTTCAATAAGAATTATACAAAGAAAGTAAAAGGGTAAGAATTAGTATAACGGTTGTAACTATCGTTTAAACTAACCAGATACACAAAATAAAAAAGCCTCCACGAAAAACGTGGGAGGCTTTGTAGCCTCGCCGGGAATCGAACCTGGATTAGGAGCTTCGGAAACTCATGTACTATCCATTGTACTACGAGGCTGGATATGCAAACTTAATACATCTAATAATAAAAGGTGAATTAGCGCCGCAATAAAACATGTAAAGCAGCTGGCAAAAATACGTTCGTGGGCAGGGATTTCATGATTTGAATATCTTCCCAAAAAGTGGAAGTATTTGATAAAAATTTAAAGACGGTAGCTGCTTCATTTTTCTCAAATATTTTTTTAAATATGACTGCGCCAGGCATTTTACGTTCTTGTAAAATATACAATAAAACGGCATCATAAAATTGATGTCTAGTAGTATGCACTTTAGTGGATATCGCTTTATTACTTACTAATTGTTTTACGATTTGCTTTGATTGTAATTGTATAAAATGAAAAGCATATCCTGTACTCGCTTTCACTGCAGCACCTAAAGCACCAATTGGAAATATGTTTTTGGATGAAATGGAAAAATTAAATTGCGTCATAGGTATGGCACCCATTTCTTCATGAAGGGTAGTATATTCTGCATCTGGATAATGCTTTGTAACATAAGCAGCAATAATTGCATCATACTCTGTCTCTGCCAAAATCGTTTCTGAAAACAAAGTATATTCTACCAATGCCTCTTTTTCATTCAAAGGAAGCATATACATAAAAGCAGTAGCCTCTTTTTGTGGGACATTAAAATCCATCAATCTGGCTATGTTGGGTTTGAAAACTGATTTTTCAAATTTGAGCACTTTGCCTTTAAAATGTTGCCATAAAAATGGGGTTTGATAAGCAGGAGGTAATGGAAATTTGTTGGCACTTGTTAAATCATGCATTTGAAAAGGTAAAATACTCGAAAATATTTTAGCAGCATGGGCTTTTCCTCCTTCATAACTTACAATAGCACCGTTACTAGCATCTTGAATAGAAAATATTTTTGTCTGTAACCAACTTATATTTTTAAATTGTCTAGCTTTCGTTTGTATATATTCATAATAATCCAAACCTTGTATCATCTTGTATGTGAAAGGTGCTGTGGATAATTCTTTCTGAAATGAAGGAGCTAGCACAGCAATTTTTCCCCATGAATTTTTAACTAAATCTTCAAACAACCCGGTTTCAGATTCCCAAAAACACCAGGTACGATCATTTGACTTATTTAAATTTTGATCAATCACCAATATGCTTTTTTCTGCTAATAAAGGCGTATGAATGAAGTGATATAATAAAGAAAGGCCAGCACAGCCAGCCCCTGCAATGATATAATCGTAGGATATAATATCAGAATCTATTGGTTGTTTATCCATTTTTTTGCAATTCCTCGTCTCTTCTTACTTTGTCCCAGTATTTTTTTGAAACATACAACATACCAAAACTTTCTCCATCCTCTTTACCTAAATGTTTATGATGCATTTTGTGTGCCCAGCGCAATACTTTGATATATCTTATATTAGATCTAGTAAACCATTTTATGCGTTGATGAATAATTACTTCATGTACAATAAAATAAGCGAACCCATACATAGCAATTCCTGTTCCTAATCCTGCCAACCAAGACATCTGGTTAAAAGTTCCATAAAAAATACAAAGCATACTTGGAATTGCAAAGATTAAAAAGAAAGCGTCATTTTTTTCAAAAATGTGCCCAGTAGGTTGATGGTGATCTTCATGTAAGTACCACAAAAAACCGTGCATTACAAATTTATGCGTTAACCAAGTGACTCCTTCCATTGTAAAAAAAGTCAACAACATGACTATTATAAAATCCATAACGATGTATTATTTAATATTTAAAATTTGCTTCATACCATTCCCCCACTTTAGTAAAAGCGATCTGAAACCATACGGTGTATTTATCTGGATAGGTATCTAAATTACTTTTCACTTCTTCAATAGATTGATATACAAAGTTAGCTACTTCCAAAGGATTAGGGGTTACTTCCCCGTCATACTGGCCAATATAAACATGATCAAATTCATGTTCACTTAGTTCATTGGGTAGTGCTGCTTTATAAATAAAATCAAAAGCTTTGGTGACGTTTGCTTCAATACCCATTTCCTCTTTCAATCTTCTTGTTACTGCTTGTTCTAAAGATTCCCCTGGACGTGGATGACTACAACAGGTATTGGTCCACAAACCTGGGCTATGGTATTTTGAAAAAGCACGTTGTTGGAGTAACATTTTTCCATGCTTATTGAATAAAAAAACGCTGAAAGCACGATGCAATATAGCCTGTTTATGCGCCTCCATTTTTTCCATAACCCCTACTTCACTATCGTTAGTATCTACTAAGATGACTTGTTCCACTGTGCTATAATTATTTTAAAATAAATTTAATTGACTACGTATGCTGGCTTTTGCTAAAATAAAAAGTTTACCATAATCTGGTATTCTGATTCTTGTTTTTAAAATAGATTGAGGTTGCACTTTTTTTATTTTCTTGAACAAAGAATAATAATATTTAAAAGCAACATACACTCCAAATCTTGCTTTTAAGGGTAAATGTTTAATGCCATTCAACGCTTTAGAAAAATCATTTTGGATGTCTTCTTCAATTTGCAATTTATCCGCTTTAGTAAATTGAGTGAAATCGCAATTTGGAAAGTACATTCTGTCTAAGCCTTCAAAATCAGCTTTAATATCTCTTAAAAAATTAACTTTTTGGAATGCAGCACCTAAACTGCGAGCTGCAGGCTTTAATGCCTCAAATTGATCTTGATTCCCTTCACAAAATATATACAAACACATTAAGCCCACCACTTCAGCACTTCCATATATATAATCATTATAAGACTGATGATCATATTGATGCTTTGATAAATCCATTTCCATACTTACTAAAAATGCTTCTAATAAAGCAGGATCAATTTTGTATTTATGATAAGTTAATTGGAATCGGTGTAAAATGGGATTCATACTTATGCCTTGTGCCAAAGCTTGATAAGTATCCATTTTGAATTGTTGGAATAAAGCCACCTTGTCGTAAGCATGAAATGTGTCTACTATTTCATCCGCAAAACGTACAAATCCATAAATATCAAAAATGGGTTGTCTCAAATCCTTGTGCAATAATTTTATAGCAGAGGAAAAACTAGAGCTGTACAAAAGAGTAGTGTATTTACTACTATATGCAGCCACCTCATCGTATAATTTCACTGTTGACATAAATCGAATTAGGTTGTTTTGAGTTGATGTACCAAACCCGCCACTACTTCCCCACTGATCAAACTTGGCGGCACCCCCGGCCCGGGTACGGTTAATTGGCCAGTGTAATATAAGTTTTTTACCTTTTTACTCCTACAACTTGGCTTTAAAATTGCTGTTTGCATTAAAGTATTAGCCAATCCATAGGCATTTCCTTTAAAAGAATGATAGTCATTTTTAAAATCTGCAACAGCAAATGACCTTTTATACACTATCGCATCCGCAATACTTGTTCCCCACTTTTTTTCTAATCTTTCTATTAAAATTTTGAAATAGCGCTCTCTTACTTCTTGGGTATCCCCTTCTAAACCTGCTGCAATAGGTATTAATAAAAATAAATTCTCTCCGCCCTCTGGTGCCACTGAAGAATCAGTTACAGAAGGAACACTAGCATAAAAAAGTGGATTGCTTGGCCATTGTGGTGAATCATAAATTTCCTTCCCATGGACCCCAAAATCGGTATCAAAAAACAAAGAGTGATGTGTTACTCCTGGAATTTTTTTATTCAACCCAACATAAAATAATAAAGAACTTGGAGCCATCACTCTGCTGTCCCAATATTTTTGAGAATAGGATTGATACTTCTTTGGCAATAATTCAGTTTCAATATGATGATAATCACCAGCTCCTATTAATACATCAAAATCGTATTCATTTTCATGACCTGTAGCGACTTCTTTACTATGAATTTTTTTTGCCAGCCCATTTTCAATTTCTATGGACGTTACTTCTTCTCCTAGCTTAAATTGCACTCCTAATTCTTTGGCTACTTTCACCATCCCCTCCACAATACTATACATTCCAAATTTAGGATACCAAGTACCCCCTTTTATGTCGGCATAATTCATTAAGCTGTATAAAGCAGGTGTATTCTTGGGAAGTGCTCCTAAAAACAATACAGGGAATTCCATTAAAAATTGAATGTATGGATGTTTAAAATATCGTGCAATGTGTTTTTTCATGGATTGAAAAACATCCAGTTTAAATACCCCTTTTAATAAATCCAAATCCATAAACTCTGTGATAGATAAACTAGGTTGATACACTAACTTACCTACTCCTACTTCATATTTGTATTTAGCTTCTGCTAAAAATGAATCCAATGCCGCTGCAGCTCCAGGTTCTACCGATTCAAATAAATTTTTCAATTGCTCATAATTGGCCGGCAAATCCCAAGTCGCTTTTTCAAAATAAACTCTGTAGGAAGGATCTAATCTTTGTAAGGAATAATAATCACTTACTTTTTTTCCAAAAGATTCAAAATATTTTTCAAACACATCGGGCATCCAATACCAACTTGGTCCCATATCAAAAACAAAACCATCTACTTCAAATTTTCTCGCACGACCCCCAGGTAATAAATTTTTTTCTACAATAGTTACATCCCAACCTTTTTGCGCTAAAAAAGTAGCTGCTGATATTCCTGCGAATCCAGCTCCAATTACAAAAACTTTAGGAGCATTTTTTGACATCAATTAATAACGTTGTAATTTTTGTTTTAAAATTTTTCTAGCAAAGTGAATTCTACTTTTAATAGTGCCTAAAGGTTCATTCAATGCATCCGAAATTTCATTATACTTATATCCTTCATAATACAAAGTAAAGGGAGTTCTGAACAATTCTGGTAAATCATGAATCATTTGATGCACTTCTTTTAAATTGACATTATTAATGCCTTCATTGACCACTTTATTAGTCGTTTGATTGATTAAGAAATCATTTGGACTATGATCAAATACCAAAGATTGCTTTGACTTACGACGATAGTCATTGATAAAGATGTTGCGCATGATTGTATATAACCACGCTTTAATATTTGTACCAACATGATACTTGTCCTTATTGGAAAAAGCACGGTATAATGTATCCTGATATAAATCCTTTGCAGCCTCATAATCTTTTGTAAGATTAATGGCAAAAGGTCTTAAAAACTCTGCGTTTTCGGTTAATAGTAGGCTAAATTCGGCGTTTGACATAGAATAATGTTTAACATTTATTAGATAAAGCTAAACAAAATTAATGCATATCAACAAATTTTTGTTTAATTTTTTTAAATATTATTTAAACAAAATAAACGTGAAGGCAAAATTATTATTATCAATATATATATAAAACATTGATAATCATTATTTTAATTAATAATTACAGGTTTTTACAGGGTTTTTAGAAACTCCAAGGTTTCCGCTAGACTCTTCTTGAGTTGAATATTGGGGGCTAGTACACCCTTATACATTTGGATTAATTGTCCAGAAAGTATGATTGGAATTTGATTATTTATTTCGCCTAGTTGCTCAAAAAACTTGTTCACCTTGAAGTTTTTGGCGGGAGATGTTAAATGACAATATAAATAATCTACTTTTTTAACCTCAGTGAGGTACTTCAGATCCACTGTTGGCACATTGGCTCCTAAATAATCCACGTAAATGCCTCTTTGCTTTAATAAAAAATGAACATACAATAACCCTATCTCATGATGTTCCCCTTCTGGCATAAATAATACCACCCTTTTAGTATACTGTATCAAAGAGGGTAATTTCTCAATTCCTAGAATGATTTTTTGACGCATGATATTTGTAGCCAAATGCTCTTGTGCCGGATTGATATGATTAGTAACCCAAAGTATACCCACTCTTTCCAAAAAATTAAAAATGACTTCGGTGATGGTTTTGTCAATTCCTTTTTGAGCAATATTTAGATCTAATAATTTTTCAAACCCAACCATATTTAAGGAAACCATTTCTTTGATAAGCCCATTCACCAATCTTTCTCTTTGTGCTTCCAACTGATTCAAACTGAGGATTTTCTCTTCAATTTGGTTGGTGGACATTTTATCTATATGTGAAATTTTAAACCCATATTTATTTAAGAGCGAAACGTTTAGAATCGTCTTAAGCTCCTCTCCTGAATAGGTGCGAATGTTCGTTTCCGTACGCTTGGGTTGCAAAAAATGATATCTCTGCTCCCAAATACGAATAGTATGGGCTTTTATGCCTGAAATAGTCTCTAAATCTTTGATCGTGTAGGAGGTCATACCCAAAAAACAAAAACAAATGGGAATGGTTCAGTCAAAACCACAAAAAAGTTAAATTTTAACCTATTTAGGTTGAAAATTATTTTTTCAAGCCTCTTAAATATTCCCCATATCCACTTTTCGCGTACTTATCAGCCAAAACGAGCAATTGTGCTTTGTCTATAAAGCCCATACGATAGGCTACTTCTTCAATACAGCCAATTTTTTGACTTTGACGCTTCTCAATCACCCTTACGAATTCACAGGCATCCGCCAAGGACTCAAAAGTACCAGTATCTAACCATGCTGTTCCGCGATTCATAATTCCCACTTGCAATTGCTTGCGCTCTAAGTATACTTTATTGACATCGGTAATTTCATATTCGCCTCTTGGAGAAGCTGGTATGTTTTTTGCAATTTCGACAACTTGATTATCATAAAAATACAAGCCAGGTACTGCAAAATTAGATTTAGGTTGTTTGGGTTTTTCTTCCAAAGACAATGCGTTGTTATTTTCATCAAATTCAACTACGCCATAACGCTCAGGATCATTCACTTCATAAGCAAATACAGCTGCACCATCTACATCATTGAATGATTGCACCAATTTACTAAAACCAGCTCCATAAAAAATATTATCCCCTAATACTAAAGCCACTTTATCCTTTCCAATAAAATCTGCACCAATTACAAAAGCTTGCGCCAATCCATTAGGAACTGCTTGCAC
>JAFMJX010000096.1 GCA_017853235.1 Chitinophagaceae bacterium
CAAGTAAAAGGAAGCGCGGGTGGATCTGAAATAAGTTTGAATGCGTTTAATGTTCCACCAGGATCTGTATCGGTAAGAGCTGGAGGACAAGTATTAATGGAAGGTCGAGATTATGTAGTTGATTACGGTTCTGGTACTGTTAGAATTATTAATCCTGGCATTTTGAGTTCCAATATTCCTGTGAATGTATCTTATGAAAATAATTTAGGTTTTGGATTTCAGGAAAGAGGATTCAGGGCATTAAGATTAGATTATATCGCAAATAAAAATTTTAATATTGGTGTCTCTTCTACTAAATTAACGGAGAGACCTTTTTTTACTAAAACAAATTTTGGATCGGATCCTATTAGTAATGCTATGTACGGATTTGATTTTAATTATAAAACTGAATTACCTAGTCTTACAAAAGCATTGGATAAACTTCCGTTTTATAGTACAAAATCAAAATCCTATTTAACTGCATATGGAGAAGCTGCTTATTTGCAACCAGGTCATGCACAACAAATTGGAAAAGGAGGAAACGGGGTTGTATATTTAGATGATTTTGAAGCTACTCGGACCAATATTGATTTGCGTTTTCCATTTACCTCTTGGGCTTTAGCATCAACCCCGCAGGATCGTTTTAAAGAAGCAGTATTAACCGATTCTATTGATTATAATTTTAATCGTGCTAGATTGTCATGGTATACTATTGAGCCTACCTTGCAAGATAAAAATAGTGCCACCAATCCTCTGAAATCTAATTTGGCATTATTAAGTGATCCAAGAGTGAGGCAAGTTTTTACCAATGAATTGTTTCCACAAAAAACAACCAATATCACAGATGTTCAATTACCCACTTTTGACTTGAGTTATTATCCAAAGGAGCGCGGCCCATATAATTATAACTATAAGGATTTAGATGCAACAGGTAAGTTCATAAATCCAAAAGATAAGTGGGGTGGTATCATGCGCGCTTTAGATCAAACCGATTTTGAATCAAGTATCATTGAATATGTAGAATTTTGGGCGCAAGATCCATTTATAAAATCTGGGGCCACAAAAGGAAGTTTGGTATTGAACTTAGGTAATGTAAGTGAAGATATTTTAAAAGATGGCAGACGTTTTTATGAGAATGGAATGCCTACACCAACTATTCCTGCAGGGATAGATAGTTCCACTTGGGGACGTGTGCCCGTGAATCCTATACAAGTGACTAATGCATTTAGCAATAACCCGGAGGATCGTAAATTTCAGGAT
This sequence comes from Chitinophagaceae bacterium, assembly GCA_017853235.1. Lineage (GTDB taxonomy): Bacteria > Bacteroidota > Bacteroidia > Chitinophagales > Chitinophagaceae > Sediminibacterium. The sequence continues at coordinate 1,240 of JAFMJX010000096.1, forward strand.
GTGGGTTTAGATGGTTTAGGGGATGATGATGAGCGTATTAAAAAAGGCTATATCATCAATAAAATTTCAAACAATAATGTAAAGCAACAATTTATAACTGATCCATCTGCAGATAATTATGTTTGGTATCGTGACACGAAATATGATGAAGCTGCAGTAGGCATTTTGGGAAGATATAAATATTACAATAACCCTCAAGGAAATTCAGCATTAGCTGGCACTGGCGCATTTAGTAGTGCTGCCACACTGTTGCCTGATAATGAAGATTTAAATAGAGATAATACACTGAATGAAACAGAAGCTTATTTTGAATATGAAATTAATTTAGAAAAAAATAATATTTCAGTTGGGAATACAAAATATGTTACTGATGCTAAAACAGTGAATGTTACTTTATCAGACGGTACAAAAAGTATTGAAAACTGGTATTTGTTTAGAGTCCCTATAAAATCATATACAAGAAATATAGGCGGCATAAGAGATTTTAAGTCTATACGTTTTATAAGAATGTACCTAACCAATTTTGAAGATTCGGTTACACTTCGTTTTGCAAAATTGGATTTAGTAAGAAATCAATGGAGACAATATAATTATGTTATTGATAGTTTGGGAAATTACGATTCTTTGACTGGTAATAATCAAACTACAAGGGTGAATACTTTGGCGGTGAGCGTTGAAGAAAACGGAAGTAGAACACCTGTAAATTACATCATTCCTCCTGGTATTGAACGTGTTCAATTGTTAAGTAATAATGGAGTGAATTTATTGCAAAATGAACAAGCATTAAGCATTCAGTTAAATGGATTGCAACAAAATGCTTCCCCTAGAGGGGTATTTAAAACTATGAATGTGGATGTTCGACGCTATGGTAAATTGTCCATGTTTATACATGCCGAGGATAAGAAAAATATAAATAGAGTGGATAGCGGATCCATGACAGCCATCATTCGTATTGGACAAGATTTTCAAAATAACTTTTATGAAATTAGAATTCCATTAACCACAACGAAACAAAAAGTATATGCTAGTTCTGAAGCTAGAGAGGTTTGGCCTATAGAAAATGAATTGAATTTAAGTTTGATGGATTTGGTACAATTAAAATTAGAACGCAATAAACAAAATGCCCCGTTTAATAAAAAATTTGGGTTGAATCATGGACGACAAAGATATTCTGTGATGGGAAATCCTAATTTAGGGGAAGTAAGAGGAATTTTAATTGCGTTTGAGAACACCAAGTCATCTGTTCCAATGGATGCGGAAGTATGGGTGAATGAATTAAGGTTATCTGATTTAGATGAAGCAGGTTCATGGGCTGCTCTAGGAAGAATGGATTTGACTCTAGCTGATTTAGGAACTCTTGCGGTATCAGTGAATAGTCATACTTCTGGTTTTGGAAGTATTGAGCAAAAAATGAATGAAAGAGCTAAAACAGGATTGACACAATTTGATATTGCAACAAATATAGATGCTGGTAAATTATTGCCTAAACAAGCCAGAATTTCATTACCAGTTTTTGCAAGCATTAATAAAACAATGGAAAATCCTCAATTTGATCCATTTGAAAAAGATATTTTGTACAAGGATAAAATAAATAGTTTAACAGGTAGTAGGTTAGATTCAGTAAAAAAAGCATCCATCGATCAAACTACCATAAAAACAATCAATTTCACAAATGTTCGCTTTTTACCTGGTAAAAATCCATCTTTAATAAGTTTAAGCAATTTTGATTTTAGTTATTCTTATTCCCAATTATTGCAATCAAGTCCTGTTATCACACAAAATAAGATAGACAAACAAAGAGGAGCGATTGGATATACTTTTAATAAAAATGGCAAATCCTATGAGCCGTTCAAAAAATTAATAAAATCCAATTCTCCATGGTTAACTTGGGTCAAAGAGATAAACGTAAATCCAACACCTAATTTAATTAGTTATAGAGCTGTTTTTGACCGACAATTTGGTGAATTTATTCCTAGGGTAGTCAATTCATTTGATGGAACCACTGATAGAGTAGACACTACTTATGATAAATATTTTACCATGAGTAGATTGTTTAATCTAAGATGGAGTTTAACAAGATCCTTGCATTTGGATTTAAATGCAAATATGAATTCAAGAATAGATGAACCTGCTGGGCGCATTGATACTAAGGAGAAAAAAGATTCACTTATGCGCATGTTATTACAAGCAGGTCGTAATACTTTATATACGCAAAGGGCTACTTTAAGATATGACATACCTACAAATAAATTTCCATTAACAGATTGGATTATGTCAAGTTATAATGTGTCTACTAATTACAATTGGGTTGGAGCAAGTAGGTTGGCTCAAGAGTTAGGTAATACTATTGAAAACACTTTCTCTCAACAATTAAATGCACAATTCAATTTTACCAATTTTTACAATAAATCTAAAATACTTAGGGCAGCATTATCTACCATGCCAAATCAAGGAGCACAAAATGCAGCAAATCCTTTAGCCAACAGAATATTAATGACCAAGGACGAAGCGCTGCAAGGAAAAAAAGGGAAAGAGCGAATGGATGCCTTGAAAAAATGGAGGGAAGCGCGTAGGCAAGAGCGCATTGCGCAAAGGGTATTAAAAGCGAATGAGCCAGTTAATTTCCCTGAAGCATTAAAGCCAATAGTTCGTTTTTTAATGATGTTAAAAACAGCTTCAGTAGATTATGCCGAAAATTATAACAGCAGACTTCCTGGTTATATGTCAGGGGTCAATTTTATGAATTCTAATTGGGATGGATTTGCCCCTGGAATGGAATATGCATTTGGCAAACAACCTGATTCAAGTTGGTTAAGATCACAGGAAAATAAAGGTTTGTTGTCTAAGGATGATAAATTTAACTTGATGTTTAGACAGGGCTTTGATCAAAAATTTAATGCGCGAGTACAATTAGAGCCATTGAATGGGTTTATGATAGACATTCAATTCAATAAAACTTTTACTAAGAATTATTCTGAATTATTTAAAGACACTTCTGGTACAGGTATTAAGTCTCATTTAAATCCATTATCCGCTGGAGGTTTTACGATAAGTTATTTTGCGCTGAATACATTTTTTGATCATCATGATCCCAATGAGCTATCTAAAGTATTTAAAACCTTTGAAGCTAATCGAGTTATTATTTCAAATAGAGTAGCAGAAAAAAATCCTTATTGGGATACTAAAAAAGATCCTAACGGATATGCCATTGGGTATGGCAAATATTCTCAAGATGTTTTGATTCCTGCATTTATTGCTGCCTATACTGGAAAAAATCCGCATGATGTTTCTTTGTTGAATCAAAATAATGCAAATATTAAGTCAAGTCCTTTTTCAGGATTAATGCCAATGCCAAATTGGAATTTGTCATATAGTGGTTTGTCTAAATTACCGGGAATTTCTAGTCTTTTCTCCAATATTACTTTGACACATGGTTACAATGGTAGTTTAGCTATGAATAGTTTTACAAGTTCCTTAATGTATGCCGATAGAAGATTCTTGGGAGCTCCATCCTTTATAGATCCAATTAGTGGAAATTATATTCCTTATTTTTTAGTACCAAATATTACCATCAGCGAACGAATGGAGCCTTTGATTGGAGTGAATGTAACTACTTTATCTCAATGGTCTTTACGTTTTGAATACAAGAAGAGTCGCTTATTAGCGTTAAGTTTAGTGGATTATCAATTGAGCGAAAATAATAGTAAAGAATGGGTTTTTGGAACTAGTTATAGAGCAAGAGGATTAAAATTGCCATTTCAAATTCCTGGATTGAATAATAATAAACTAGCCAACGATTTAACTTTCCGATTAGATGTAGGATTGCGAGATATGTTTAACAGCAATAGCAGATTAGATCAAGCAAATGCGTATGGAACAGGAGGAAGTAAAGAAATTACTTTACAACCTTCCATTGATTATGTATTAAATAGTAAAATCAATTTGAAGTTTTTCTTTGATCAACGCCGAACCACACCTTATATTTCATCCTCTCCGCCCATTATTACAACAAGGGCAGGAGTGAATGTGAGAATTGCCTTATAAATGCAGTGAGTGAAAAACTAAGCTTTCATAAAAGCCCATTTAAACATTTCTTTCCAAGTTACTTTTTTGCCATATAATAAAATACCTGTGCGGTAAATTTTACCACTTAACCAAGTGGTAAAAATAAATCCAGCAATTAAAATAAGCATACTTAAAGCTAATTCCCAATAGGGTACTGTGGAGGGAACACCATAAGCAATTCTCGCCATCATTACCATGGGAGAACTAAAGGGTATCATACTTGCCCAAAAGGCCATTGGTGTATTGGGATTTTGTATCACCACATTGGTTATGACGTAGGAAAAAATAATAGGCATGGTGATTGGGAACATTAAGCTTTGCGCATCTTGAGGATCTTCGTTTACAACGCTTCCAACTGCAGCAAATAAAGCCGCATAAAATAAAAATCCACCTAAGAAATAAAATATAAAACAACTTATAATTAAGGTCCAGTTTGCAGTAGCTAATGTGTGTTGTATATTATAAATACGTTGAGCAGATTCGCTTGCTTGCAGCATGCCAGTAGTAAATTGTCCATTATTTTGATGTAAACTACTTACTTGATGTTGAATGTCTGCTGGAAGTAAACCTAACGCCACACTAGATAAAGAAGTGATTAAAATAATCCATAATAAAAATTGAGTTAAACCTACTGCACCAATACCAATAATCTTACCCATCATCAATTCAAAAGGTTTCACACTACTAATGATTACTTCGGCAATACGGTTTGTTTTTTCTTCCATCACTCCACGCATAACCATTGAGCCATAAATAAACATGGTGAGGTAAATTAAAAATCCACTTGCGTAACCAATACCAGATGCCAAAGCTGCATTACTTTCTTTACTGCTTTTCCCTTTATCTTCATAAGCTTTAAGTTCGGCAAATTGAGAGGATTTGTGAATGGAATCTAATATATCTTGATGTATTCCTGCTTCCTGAAGCATTTGGTCTTCAATAGCACTGTTAATTTTATTGGTAATGGATTCTTGTAACATCATTCCCATTGACTTTTTTGACCTAAGGATGTAATCCACTTTTTGATTTCCTTCAAATTTGGGTAGAATTAAAACATCACTATATCCTTTTTGTTTATAGTTACTTGTGTCTACATCATTTGGAAAGCTAAATTCAAGTTGTTGGCTATTTTTTAAATGACCTTTAAAAAAACCATTTGGGTCAATGACGGCAATTTTTCTTTGTTCGGTTCCCGTAGATGATAAATAGGCTGATCCAACGATGAATCCCACCATTAACAATGGCATTAATATGGTAATGAGTAAAAATCGTTTGTTTTTTACTCTGGAACTGTATTCTCTTTGTATGATTAACCAAGTCTTGTTCATGCATTAAAGTTTAAAGGGTTTGAAATGCTCTTGCAGTGGCATGAGTGCCCTCTACTAGTTTAATAAATATATCATTCAATGAAGGGAGTACTTCGTTGTAAGCAATGATATTCACATTCTCCTTTAATAAATATTTTAAAACATCATTAGACTGTTTGCCTTCCTTAATTTTTAACAAGGTTTTGTTTTTATCTACCCCTATTAAATTAAAAATATCATTATCCATGAATGGAATTGCTTGATCTGTTTGAATAGAAAAAATATTTTCTTTGAATTGTTGTTTGATGTCTGCAACAGTACCATCTAAAATTTTCTTTCCTAAATTTACTAATACAATGTGGTCACAAATTTCTTCTACTTGTTCCATGCGGTGCGTACTAAATATAATGGTAGATCCTTTTTTTGCAAGGTTGTATATTTCTTCTTTA
>JAFMJX010000097.1 GCA_017853235.1 Chitinophagaceae bacterium
ATCAAATACGTATTATTTGTACGATTGAAAAAGAATTAATGAACCATGATATAAACAGTATTCCTACCCAACTTATTAAGGAAGCGAAACAACATGGATTTAGTGATATGCAAATTGCTAAATTATTAAAAGGCAATACCAATGATGATGCTGTGTATGAAAAAAGAAAATCATTAGGCATCACCAGAGTGTACAAAATGGTAGATACTTGTAGTGCCGAGTTTGAAGCAAAAACTCCGTACTTTTATTCCACGTTTGAAAACTAAATAATCATTGCTTAATAAAGCATAATCATACCCATATGAATGTAAAAGACATCGTGATGCTCAATGAAAAAGAAACCCGCGCAGGATTTGGCGAAGGGATTCATGAGTTAGCAAAACAAAATAGCGAAGTCATTGTACTGACTGCCGACTTAGCAGGTTCATTTAAGTTAGGACCTTTCATCAAAGAATTTCCAGACCGTTTTATTGAAGTGGGTATTGCAGAAGCCAATATGATTGGTATTGCAGCAGGATTAACTATTGGAGGAAAAATTCCATATACGACTACCTTTGCGAACTTTAGTACAGGACGCGTATATGATCAAATTAGACAAAGCGTAGCTTACTCCGATAAGAATGTAAAAATTTGTGCTTCACACGCTGGATTAACCTTAGGAGAGGATGGTGCTACACACCAAATACTAGAAGATATAGGATTGATGAAAATGTTACCAGGCATGACTGTGGTGGTGCCTTGTGATTTTAATCAAACCAAAGCAGCAACCAAAGCTATAGCCAATTATGAAGGACCCGTATACTTACGTTTTGGTCGTCCTAAATGGCCCAATTTCACCCAAGAAGATGGATCCGATTTTGTGATTGGTAAAGCGCAACAATTAAGTGAAGGAAAAGATATCTCCATTTTTGCATGCGGACATTTAGTATGGAAAGCCATTGAAGCAGGAAAAATATTAGAAGCAGAAGGTATTAGTGTAGAAGTCATCAACTTACACACTATTAAACCTTTGGACGTGGAAGCAATCGTAAAAAGTATTTCTAAAACAGGATGTGCGGTCACCGCCGAAGAACATAATGTGATTGGCGGTATGGGCGATTGTGTTGCACAAGTAGCAGCCAAACACTGTCCTGTTCCTATAGAATATATTGGAACGCAAGATACTTTTGGAGAAAGCGGAACACCTAATCAATTATTAGCGAAGTATGGTTTAGATACACCTAATATTGTAGAAGCTGCCAAAAAAGCAATCAGCAGAAAAAAATAATTCTGGGTGAATAAATTTATAAAAGTTAAGGCCACTCAAATGAGTGGCCTTAACTTTTATAGTACTATTATATTTAATTAAAGATTTTTAGAGTAAGTGTAGAAACACCTATGATTTTTTAAGGGGCTAACCTTTCCTTGATCCATTCGTTGTTGGTTAAAGTATAACGAATACGGTCATGTAAACGTGAACTACGCCCTTGCCAAAATTCTATTTGAGTAGGGTGTACTATATAACCGCCCCAATGTGGTGGCAAAGGAACTTTTCCAGATGCAAATTTTTGGGTATTAGTTTCAAATAAGTTTTCTAAAAAAGTACGATCTGGTATTACTTTACTTTGTGGGGAAGACCATGCACCAATTTGACTGCTCACTGGACGAGAATGAAAATAGGCTTCACTTTCAGAAGTAGCAATTTTTTTAACTGTCCCTGAAATACGCACTTGACGCTCTAATTCCTTCCAGAAAAAATTTAAAGCAACTACAGGATGTGCTTCCATTTCAAGACCCTTGTTGCTTTCATAATTAGTGAAAAAAATAAATCCTTCGGGTGTATACCCTTTGAGCAATACTACGCGCGACGCAGGAGCGCGGTGAGCGTCTATGGTGGATAATACAAAAGCATTGACTTCATCAATATTACTTGCGATGGCTTCCTCCCACCAATGTTCAAATTGGCTCATAGGATGCGCAGAAGTAGAACTTTCGTCTAAGGTTGCTAATTGATAATCTCTGCGAATGGAAGCAATATCTTTATTCATAAAATGATTTTAAAAATTGGATGTCATTTTTTTAATTGAGCTCAATACTTTTTTGTTGCGTACATAATATTCACCACCGATAGTAATAACAACATGCCCACTAGTTGATGTAATTGTGCCAACCATTCAAATCCGCCCCACACACCAGGAATAATATGCACACTAGCTAGAACAGTAAAAATACCTAATAGTACTTGTACAAAAACCAATACCAAAGGGGTGACTCTTGCACGTACCCAAAAATTATTTCCTTGTAATTTTATTAAAGATGGTGACCAAAAAATAATACTAAAAAATAATAAATAAGCGAATCCGCGATGCACAAAGTGAACCCAAATAGTATTATTCACGGCATTTAATAAAAATGAATCCTTACTTTTCATTGCGCTAGGTATCCATTCCCCATTAATAGTAGGCCATGTACTTGCTACATTAGCTGCTTTATGGCCAGCCATTAAAGCACCATAAATTAATTGAAAAAATAAAATGAATAAAATAATGGTTCCAAAAGTTCGGATATATTTGATTTGTTTGCTCACATCTTGATTGCCACTATTACGACGAATAGGTTGTACCAATAAGGATAATGCAAACCAATAAGTATATGCCAACAATCCTAATGCAAAAACAAAGTGCAAAGCTAAACGAGTAGGCTTTACATAAACTGCATCGCCTTCCAAGCCACTTGCGACCATAATCCAACCAATGGCTCCTTGTAATGCTCCCAATAAAAAAAGGATAATAAGAGGTTGTATCATTTTAGGTTGGAAATATTTTTTTACTAAGAAATAAATAAATCCAAATGCAAATACTAATCCAATAGTTCTTGCCCACAAGCGGTGAAACCATTCCCAAAAAAAGATAAACTTGAAATTAGATAAAGTAAAATCAAAATTTAATAATTGGAATTGTGGTGTGGTTTTATACTTTGCAAAAAGGGTCAACCATTGAGCTTCATTGAGAGGAGGGAGCGCTCCTGTTACCACATCCCATTCGGTGATGGACAATCCACTTCCAGTTAATCGAGTAATTCCACCTAATGCAATTTGTATCACGGTCATGATGACACCTAACATTAACCATTGTGCTACTCGCTTTGATTTTTGATCTTGTTCGTCCATGCTCATATGTTATAAAGTGATATTCACTTCCCCACAAAGGTACTAAGTAATCATAGATAGTGAGGTACGTTAACTCCTTTTTTGATTTTGCTTTCTAAGAATTAAACAGGAAATTTACAAGGTGTTAAAAAATCATTTTCAAAACATATTACTAGAAGCCGGCTGTGATGAAGCAGGTCGTGGGTGCTATGCAGGGCCCGTGTTTGCGGCGGCGGTGGTGCTTCCTCCTGATTTTTATCATCCACTTTTAAATGACAGTAAACAGCTGAGTGAAAAACAAAGAGAGCAATTGGTTCCTATTATAAAAGCATCCGCCCTTTCCTGGGCGATTGCGCAGCAATCCGCCGCCGAAATTGATGCTTCTAATATTTTAAAAGCTGCTATCAAGTGCATGCATTTAGCACTAGATCAACTCAAACCCAAAGCCAAATTTATTGCAGTGGATGGCAACCGATTTTATCCTTATAAAAAAATACCGCATCAAACTATCATAAAGGGCGATGGGCAATATGCCCATATTGCCGCAGCCAGTATCCTAGCTAAAACAGCCAGAGATGCATGGATGATGCAACTGCATGAACAGTACCCACAATATGGATGGGATAAAAATAAAGGATACGGCACTGCCGCGCATCGCGCGGCCATCGCCCTTCATGGTTTATGCCATGAGCATCGAAAAAGCTTTAAGATTCTCCCACAATAAAGCATATATGCTCTATTGTATTTGATACCTTACTGTATCCAGGAGATTTATACCCATCATTTTGCCAATAAATACTTGCAAAACAAGCGATTAAATAAACTAAGCTTGTAAAATCAGTTTATCCATTAGTATATACCAAAAGTATATACCTTTATAGGGCGGCCTGCGGCCGCCCTATAAATAATGAACTTATGAAAACATTATCCTTGAAACTAGACGAAAAAATATTTGATGACACGGAAGCGATTACCCACCAACTTGGGATGGCAAGAAATAGATATATCAATGATGCATTACTACTTTTCAATAAATACAATGAAAGGAAATTGATCAAAACACAGTTAGCTGCTGAAATAAAATTAACCAAACAAAGGGCTATCGACATCATCAAAGAATGGGAACAAACCGATATTGAAACAGATGCGAAATGGAATCCATAAAAAATACTCATTGAAATAATACTATTTTAAAACATTGAAAGAACTTATCAAACAATATGATATATGGTTGGCGAATTTGAATCCAGCATCGGGAAGTATTCCTGGGAAAGTAAGACCTGTACTTATTATTCAATCTGATTTATTAAACAATCAATTAGAAAGTACGATTGTATGTCCTATCACTTCTAATTTGATTCAAGAAGCTAAAATATTAAGGGTGCATATACCCAAAGGTCAATTAGATACCAAAAGTGATATACTCGTGGACCAAATAAGAACGATAGACAATGGAAAATTAATTCAAAAAATAAGCAGGTTGAATTACGATCAAATCAAAAGAATTAAAAAAAGTTTAGAGGTCGTTTTAGATTTTTAATACTCCCACACGCCAGCACCTTGTCGTAAAATAACATATGCATCTTCGTTGGTACAATCAATCACGGTCGAAGGCACCATGCCGCCAATTCCACCATCTACCACAATATCAATTTGTTTGCTGTAATGTGCATGAATTTTTTCAGGATCGGTATAATCTTCCACATGATCCCCAGGAAGTGAAGCTGATAATATAGGATGGCCAAGTGTTGAAATAATAGATTGTGCAATGACATTATTAGGAATACGTAGTCCAATTGTTTTTTTCTTGGACTGTAAAATTTTAGGCACTTCTTTGCTAGCAGGTAGGATAAAAGTAAAAGGGCCAGGCAAAGTATTTTTTAATATTCTAAATAAGGAATTGTTAATGCTCTTAGCATAATTACTCAAATGACTTAAATCTGAACAAATAAAACTTAGCTGCGCTTTTTCGGTGGAAATCTTTTTTATGGCGCAAATTTTCTCTACAGCTTCATGATGAAAAATATCACAACCTAATCCATAGATGGTATCCGTAGGATAGGCAATAATTCCGCCATGCTCTAAACAATCTTTAATCATAGCTAATTGTCGAGGCTGTGGATGGGTAGGATGAAGACGAATGAGCATAAATTCTTTATACAAATTTACCTCTTTTTATTACAAACGCTTTGATTTAAATTGAATCAAATCATCCCCCATGTTTAGCATTATTTATATTGAAGAAAAAGTAGTTACGCGTAACGCATTTGAACTCATGATTGAAAAGCAAGAAGACTGTAAAGTCATATACAGCAATGGTTGTATTACCGATTTTTGTGACAATATCAAAACTGTACCTACAATTCCAGACTTATGTATTATTGCAGATACTTATAATTACTGTGACATTTTAACTATTATTAAAACAATACGACAAAAAACAAATCACACTTTTATAATGTTAAAGTCGGATAATAAATTTATGCGTGCAATTTGTTTCCTAATGAAAAACGGATTGCAGGGTATCTTTTTTACCGACGAGCCTTTGATAGATTTTAAACAATGTGTACGTCAAAAAACACGTTTTAATTTATCTGCTGATAAAAATAAAATCATAACAAGTAATTTTTTAGGTGATATCCATATTAAGGAATTAAAATACAATGCGTCACCACTCACAAAAAATGAAATTATTTTCATTCAACAATGTACCAAGGATTTAAACTATGATGAAATAGCTAAAGTGCTTCAAAAAAGTGTGAATACTATTTACGGATATCGAGATAGAGTGTTTAAAAAGTTACAAGTCAAACAACGAAGCGCCATGGTCATGACAGCTTTAAAAAGAAACTATATTGATTTATAACAAATGAGCCTCACTAGGAGGCTCATGAATATATCTTAAAAAAATTTTAGGAAAAGCACTATTTAATTTCCCAAGTTTCTTTTCCGCGAATTAATTTATCCAAATTACCTGGACCTTTACTTGTCATAGCTTCTTCTAATTGCAAAGCCATCATATCTTCATAACAAGGACGATCTGTTTTGTAGAAAACTCCAAATGGACGAGGGAATATGGCTCCCACTTCAGATGGATTATCAAACAAGCGAGTTAAAATTTGTGCTTTATAAAAATCAGTTTCATCATGGATCCACATATCATCAGCACTGTATTCTGTTCCTAAATCAACTACTTGAGGGCGCATACCATCAAAACGAATTCCTTTTTCACCATTCGCACCAAATGTCAATGGCTTACCTTGCTCAACATACAAGCCATACACTTGCTTAGTTCCTTTTTCAGTGAAAATTTCAAATGCACCATCATTAAAGATGTTACAGTTTTGATAGATTTCTACAAAAGAAGTTCCTTTATGTTTTTCTGCAGCAGTAATCACCGCTTGCATATGTTTAGGATCACGATCCATGGTACGAGCTACAAAACTTGCATCCGCTCCTAATGCTAAAGCAGCAGGATTAAATGGATGATCAATACTTCCCATAGGAGTACTCTTGGTAATTTTATTGATCTCAGATGTAGGTGAATATTGACCTTTTGTTAAACCATAAATTTGGTTATTGAATACTAAAAAATTAACGTTAAAATTTCTTCTTAACATGTGAATGGTATGGTTACCACCAATACTCATTGAATCTCCATCTCCAGCAACAATCCAAACACTTAATTCAGGGCGAGATGCTTTTAATCCACTTGCAATTGCGGTAGCACGACCATGAATGGAGTGCATACCGTAAGTGTTCATGTAATAAGGGAAACGACTACTACATCCAATACCACTAATGATGACAATGTTTTCTT
>JAFMJX010000098.1 GCA_017853235.1 Chitinophagaceae bacterium
ACATGGTATTGTACAAGTATAATTTATTGCATTTACATTTAACGGACGATCAAGGATGGAGACTACAAATTAAAACTTTACCTAAGTTAACCGAAGTAGGTGCTTGGAGAGTAGATCGTAAAGGGAAATGGGGCAACACCACAGTTCCAGCTTTAGATGAACCAAAAACATACGGAGGATTTTATACGCATGAAGATGTCAAAGAATTAGTAGCTTATGCTAAATCAAAGTTTGTAGACATTTTACCTGAAATTGACATCCCTGGGCATAGCATGGCATTTTTAGCTTCTTACCCATTGAGTACTACCCCCCATCATAACTATCAAGTGAATGTAGGGACCGAATTTATGGAATGGGGCGGATACAACGGGCATAATGCTGCATTCATTGACAATGCATTAAATCCTGCAAATGAAACCGTGTACCAGTATTTAGATAAAATATTTACCGAAGTAGCAGAGTTATTTCCTTTTGAATACATTCATATGGGTGGTGACGAAAATGCGAAAAATAACTGGGAAAAAAGTGCAGATGTGCAAGCACTCATGAAAAAAGAAGGATTAAAAAACCAAAACGAAGTACAAAGTTATTTTGTAAAAAGAGTCGAAAAAATAATCAACTCAAAAGGCAAAAAACTAATGGGCTGGGATGAAATATTAGAAGGTGGATTACCTGGTAATGCTGCAGTGATGAGTTGGAGAGGTATGGCTGGAGGTATTGAAGCAGCTAAACAAAACCATAAAGTTGTTATGACACCTAATGATTATGTTTATATTGATTTTTACCAAGGTGAAGTGACTGCAGAAGGTAAAGTATATGCTGGTTTAAGAATGAAGAAAACATATGAATTTGAACCCTTGCCACAAGGTGTGGATCCAAAATATATTTTAGGTGGACAAGCTAATTTATGGACCGAACAAATATTAAACTACCGCACTGCTCAATATTTGACTTGGCCAAGATCCATGTCTATTGCCGAAAGTTTATGGTCTCCAAAAGAAAAAAAAGATTGGAAAAATTTTAGTCAGAAAGCAGAAAAACATTTTGATATCTTAGATGCTTTAAATATAAAATATGCAAAAAGTATTTATGACCCCATTGTCACAACTACTTTAAACACAAGTGGTCAGCTTTTTGTTAAAATGGAAGGAGAGGTAGATAATTTACATTTTTATTATAGTATTGACGATTCTAGCATACCTGATCATTGGAGTCCAGAATACACTGCCCCTATTGAAATCCCAAAAGATGTCACAGTTTTAAGAATCGCAACCTATAGAGATGGAAAGCCTATTGGTAAAATGTTGAATATTCCTTACGAGTCCTTAAAACAGAGGGCCAAAAAAGTATTATAAAATATACCAAGAAGCAGTTGTGTTGCATTTTAAATAAATTGATTTTTTTACAGTAACACAAAAAAGTACAAATCATACACCCCCTGTTTTATCACTTATAAACAGGGGGTTTTTATTGCAATAGTTTTAGTAGATTTGGAAAGACCTCCAAAAAGAATACTAATTGTACTCATGAAGCGCTATTGCATTTTATATTTTTTCTTATTAGGCTTTTCCAATTGCCTCCTAGCGCAATCTCAAATTAGCGTTATCAATAAATCAGATAGTTCCATCGCTCCTTCTTTAAAATGGAACCAACAAATAAAAAATAAAATATTAAAGGGCATATCAGGTGGCTCCTTATCCTTAATTGATACGAACCGAGAAGTCATTGCAAATAATATTGCACTATTGCACCAATACGACGGGAAAGAAATTAATACTATTGTTATTGAACAACATAATTTTTCTACGAACATCAACCTACCTCAGTTAAACAGTAAAGATTTTTTCACTCGAACAGCCAATCAATTACATATTAGTTCCAATGATGCGACCATAAGAAGAAATTTATTTTTCAAGCCCAATGAAACCTTCAATCCAACGGTGATTGCCTACAATGAAAAATGGTTACGAGACTTGCCCTTTTTACAAGATGCACGAATCGTTGCTACCATTTTGCCATACGACACTAATAAAGTTGATGTATATGTAATCAGCAAGGACATCTTACCCTATGGTGGTCAAGTAAATATTAGAAATGAAAATGCATACCAAGCCAATGTTTCAAATGCCAACCTATGGGGTATGGGGCATTTAATCCAAATCAATCACAATTTTGATAAAAATCGAAATCCAAATCCGGGCTGGGGATATGATATTAAACTTCGCAATCTATTTGGCAGTTTTATAAATTTAAATGGAGGGATCAATGATTTTAGCAATAATATTGTCAACAACGAACCTTCCAGTTTTAAACAATACATCAGTGGAGATTTAGCACTTTTAAACCCATTTAGTAACTGGACAGGAGGGTTTGAATTTTCAAATTTTAAAAATAAAAACTTATACCCTACTTTATGGTCAGACAGTTTATTTAAAAATCAATTGCAATACGAGAACGACTATATTGATTTTTGGTTGGGTTATCAATTATTTCCAAAAAATAAAAATAAAAAAAGCTTTAGAAGATTTATATTAATTCGTCATTTAGAAAACCATTTTGAGGAACGCCCTATTTATTATTTGGACCAATTAGATAAAAACTACCAAAATATCAATGCCCAATTTTTAGCTTTCACTTTATTTAAACAAGAAGTGGTTAGAACTAAATATTTATATGGCTTTGGACGAAACGAGGATTTACCTGTAGGTCAATCCATTACATTTACTGCTGCTGCTTACCAAAGAGAACAAACACAACTTCCCTACTTAGGTATTCGATATGAAAAATATGTACTTCACTCCAATGGAGACTATACTCATTTATTATTAAATGGAGGAAGTAGTTATTTTGAAAATAATATTCAGGATTTTAGATGGTTGTCAAGCATTGAAAAAATTAGCAAGTTAAAATACTTTGACAATGGCATTGGCTATAGAAATATTTTGAACATCAGCTTTACACAAACCTTAAAAAATAAATTTAACGAAGCATTACTCATCAATAGCATTTACGGCATACCTCAATTAAATAAAGAACGCATCAAAGGCGGCACAAGAATAAGTGCAAACTGGGAAACTAATATTTATAATTCAAAACAGTGGTTTGGGTTTAAACATGCCCCATTTGTATTTGCGAATGTAACTTATATAAGAACTGTGGGAGATCCTTTTAAAATGGGGGATATTTATACCGCCATTGGGTCTGGAATAAGGGTGCGTAATGAAAACTTAATATTTGGCACCATCGAGCTTAAAAGCTACTATTTCCCTCGCACCCAATATCAGTTAAGCCCATGGAATATTAGTTTAAGTACCAATTTTCGCTTTAAATACAATTCCAGCATCCTAACTAAGCCAGATTTTGTAGAGATCAACTAAATTAGCAAACATTTTACCCCATTGATTGTTATAATTCCATGGTTCAAGCATATAATTTTTTAGCCAGCTGGCAACTGTTTCCGGAAAAATGCCAATTTGAATATCAACTCGTCCCAAAATCAGGAAATTATAAAATTGAAAGCATTCAAAATGGACATGCTTTAAGTTTTAGTCATAATTGGGTGAACTTAGAAAATGAGGCCTTTTATGCCCAATACCACGTCATTCCCAACGGAGAACCTCAATCTTTTGAAAATATTGAGTTAGCCGATACCGTTTGTGCCATCATTAACAATGCGTCCTGTTTAACCGTGCATTTTATAAAAGAAGAAGTGGAAGTACTTCAAGTGGTACATGAAATTTTAGCAAATGGTTTTTTAAAAGTAACTCATAAAGGTAAAAAAAATACAGGTGAGCATTTTACAAATACAGAAGTATATCATAAACAACTAAGTGTGCTTCCCTATGCCTCTTCAGCAGGAAGTGTAGCTATTCGTCCTACTAAAGAAGGAGTGATCAAACACAAAGCACTTTCTGCCATGGAAGATCAAACCAACATGCAGTTAAACCAAATAAAAGAACAAATAGAATTGTTAGCAAGGCAAGCTCAAGAAATTAGAAAAAGAAAAGAACTTAGTTTAATGATTTATGAAGCTAAAATTACATTCAAGCCACAAATTGGACAAGTGTATCATGTGTATGAAAAATCAGATAGCTCGCATGTTTTATCATTAGTAGCTCCTTCCGAATGGGGAGGCGGATCAGGTCCCTTTGCCTCTTTTGTAGCTACCGTAAAGCTTTTAGCCGACCATACATGGGTAGAAGTGTAAAATAATCCCATGAAAAAATTGTAATTAAGGAAAATAAAAGATGGAAATAATTGCAAAACTATTTCTAGACTAATTAGCAGATTTTACCATCCATATTTAGATAAAATTTTTGCAGCTCTTTGATCCACTGCGGCATCCATCACAACAGGTGGCGCATGGTGTTTCTTAATGGTTGCATTAATAATTAATGGACCTGCGCAACCCCAATGCTTGTTTTGAATTCCGCTATCTACTCCTTCTATATCGTGTGAAGGATTTGTCCTCGTAAATGTGGCCCATAAAAAATTATTCAAAGCCTCCCCCATCCAAGCTGCATCTTCTGTCAAAATGATTGCAACAACTCCATGTTGATTTAATAATTCATCCCCTTTACCTTTCAAAGCCTCCTTTAACTGTAAAGTGTGGATTTCACTTGCGTTGATTGCAATGACCCCAGGCATGACTATATGTGAGGGCACATTTAAATCACGAATCATAGATGGAACTTCTGTTGCTAAACTTCTTTTCACATCTCCATAAGCCGCAATCACTACTTTGGAACCCGAATTTAAATTTTCACCAGAATAATCTAGTGTATCCATGGTGGTTTTAGTATAAAAGTGAATGTCGTTTTGTAAATCAATCCTTTCAAAAATATATTTCAAATAGGGTTCCACATGATGTGCATCTAACTGATTGGTATCATCTGCTGTAATAAAAACAAATTTTGCCAAACTTAATTGGCCCGTTCCTAAAATATGATTTGCAATTGTTAAAATTTCGGCAGGTTTTTTATTTTGTAAAAAAGGAGTATATCTTTCACTTCCTATCGCTAATAATAGAGGATGCACTCCAGCAGCATCTACAGCATGAACTTGTTTCAATCCAGGAATTTCATTAGACACTGCAGCATCTGTCATGGCATGAATTAATTGACCAAAACTAGTGTCTTCTTGAGGAGGACGACCAACAACTGTGAAAGGCCAAATTGCATTTTGTCGAGCATATACTTTATGCACTTTCATCACTGGAAATTCATGTTGCAAACTATAATATCCTAAATGATCCCCAAAAGGCCCTTCTGGTTTATTTTCTTTTGGATAGACTTCCCCTGTAATGACAAAATCGGCATCGGTACTTATACAAAAACCATCTTGGTAAGCATATCCAAATCGTTTCCCAGCTAATACTCCTGCAAAATTCATTTCACTCATGCCTTCTGGAAGCGGCATCACAGCTGCTACCGAATGAGCTGGAGGACCTCCCACAAAACAACTTACTTTTAATGGCAACCCCTTTTTATTAGCTTTCGTTTGATGCACTCCAATACCTCGGTGCAATTGATAATGCAAACCAATTTCTTCATCTTTGATGTAATCATTACCATTTAATTGAATACGATACATTCCTAAATTAGAATGTCCCATTCCTGGATAATCCGCATCTTCGGTATATACTTGAGGCAGTGTTACAAAAGCGCCACCATCCATAGGCCAATGTTGAATTAATGGAAGATCACTTATTTTAATTTGTTGAAATAATACTGGCTTTGAAATTGGATTTTTTTTGGGTAACGCATGCATTGCTGCAGGTAAAGCACTCAATGATTTTAAAGGTTGTTGAATGGCTGCTAATGGATTTATTTTCATTTCAATTAAGTGCTTTACCTGTGGTAAAGTATCTCTGAAAATAAATTGGCTCCGTTCTAATGTGCCAAATATATTGGAAGCTGCTCTAAAGGAACTTCCTTTGACTTTTTCAAATAAAATTGCAGGCCCTTTTTGCGCATGTATCCTTAAATGAATGGCTGCCATTTCCAAGAAAGGGTCCACTTCCTCCTTAATACGCAACAGTTGCCCATTGCGTTCCAAATCCAATAAACAAGCTTCCAAATTAGAATAGGCCATTCAGGTACATTTGAGATGCAAAAATAACTTAAATTCGCCTATGACTCGTTTAAGTGTAAACATAAATAAGATTGCTACCCTAAGAAATAGCCGAGGAGGGAATAATCCCAATTTAATTAAAGTGGCTCAGGATTGTGAACATTTTGGAGCACAAGGTATCACCGTTCATCCTCGCCCAGACGAACGACATATAAGGTACCAAGATGTGCATGATTTAAAGCAAATAATCACTACAGAGTTCAACATAGAAGGCAATCCTAAGGAATCCAAATTTGTTGAATTAGTATTAGCCACTAAACCTGAGCAAGTCACTCTGGTTCCAGATGCTTTAAATCAATTAACCAGCGATCATGGCTGGGATACCATCAAAGAACAAAGCTATTTACAGGATATTATAAAAGTATTTAAGAAAGCTGGTATTAGAGTATCTATTTTTGTAGACCCCGACGAGGCTATGATTCAAGCTGCAGCCACGACTGGCGCCGATCGAATTGAATTGTATACCGAATCCTTCGCTCAATGGTTTAGCAAAGGGGAAAAAGAAAAAGCGATTGCACCCTACCTAACCGCTGCTGCATTAGCCCAAAAATTAGGTCTTGGAATAAATGCCGGACATGATTTAGATCGCAACAATTTAGCATTTTTAATTTCACATATTCCTTTTATTGACGAAGTGAGTATTGGCCATGCTTTAATAAGTGATGCTTTGTATTTAGGATTAGAAAATACCATTCAATTGTACTTACGAGCACTTCAAAAAGGATAAACCAAATTTTAATTTGCAACATTCATTTGAATATAATTTCAAATCATACTTCAAACAGTATTTTTATTAGCTCATTCAAAATG
>JAFMJX010000099.1 GCA_017853235.1 Chitinophagaceae bacterium
ATTTTAGAAAATATGGAACATCGTGGCGCAAGTGGTAGCGAAAGCAACACTGGTGATGGTGCGGGAATTATGATTCAAATTCCACATGAATTCTTTTTTGATGAACTATTACAAAAAGGCATACACCTTCCTGATATTAATGAATATGGAGTTGGATTTATTTTTTTTCCTTCGGAAAAAGGAGTGATGGAAGAATGTAAAGCAATTTTTGCACGTGCAGCTGAAAAATTAAATATTGAAATTTTAGGATATCGTTCGGTTCCAGTAAATCGATCTACTATTGGACCTACTGCATTGTCGGTAGAACCCATCATGGAACAAGTCTTCTTAAAAAAACCAGATCATATTTCAGATCCTGAAAATTTTGAACGCAAATTGTACCTATTAAAAAACTATGCCTCGCATACGATTAATAATACTATAAAAAAAGATGCGATAGGTTTTTATATGGCTTCGCTTTCTCAAAGAGTGATTATTTATAAAGGACAACTCACATCACATCAAGTAAGAGAATATTTCCCTGACTTAAGTGATAAAAGAGTAGTTTCAGCATTTGGATTAGTGCACTCTCGCTTCGCAACAAACACTTTTCCTTCTTGGAAATTAGCGCAACCTTTTAGATACATCGCACACAATGGCGAGATCAATACTTTACAAGGAAATTTAAATTGGCTAAGATCAAATGAACACAGCTTCTTCTCTCCTTATTTTACAAAGGAAGAAATAGAAATGATTTTACCTATTGTGGGAGAAGGACAATCCGATTCAGCATGTTTAGATAATGTGATTGAATTACTAACCTTATCCGGCAGAAGTTTACCACATGTAATGATGATGTTAATCCCCGAAGCTTGGGATGGCAATGAATTAATGGATCCCATTAAAAAAGCATTTTACGAATATCATGCTTGCTTTATGGAACCTTGGGATGGCCCTGCGTCAATTTCATTCACCAATGGTAAAATGATTGGAGCCACGCTAGATCGTAATGGCTTGAGACCTTCACGCTATTGTGTGACCAATGACGACCGAGTAATTATGGCATCAGAAACAGGCGCCTTAATAGTTGATCAAAGTACTGTAATTGAAAAAGGAAGATTACAACCTGGCAAAATGTTCATCGTGGATATGGAAGCTGGTAGAATTATAAGTGATGATGAATTAAAACAAAATATTTGCAGTCAACAACCCTATGGAGATTGGTTGAACCAATATAAAATTAGGTTAGAAGAATTACCTGAGCCCCGCATCCAATTTACACATTTGGAACATGATCAAATTTTTAAATATCAAAAAGCATTTGGTTATAGTAAAGAAGACTTAGAACTTATTATAACTCCAATGGCTTTGGAAGGAAAAGAACCCATAGGCTCCATGGGTACGGATACTCCATTAGCAGTACTGAGTGATCAACCACAACATATCACCAGCTATTTCAAACAACTATTTGCACAAGTAACCAACCCTCCTATTGATCCAATTCGAGAAAGAATGGTGATGTCATTAGCTACATTTGTAGGAAGCCAAGGAAGTTTATTGATTGAAGATCCTATGGCAAGTCATTGCGTTGCATTAAAACATCCCATCTTATCTAATCATGAGTTAGAAAAAATAAGAAGTATTGATACCGGTGTTTTTCAAGCTAAAACTTTACAATGTTATTTTAGAGCTGATGGAAATCCAGGATCCCTTAAGAAAGGTCTAGATCGTTTATGCAGATACGCAGTAGATGCCGTAGAAGATGGATTCGAAGTCATTGTTTTAACAGATAGATCTATAGATTCGGAACACGCAGCCATCCCTTCTTTATTGGCATGTTCTAGTGTTCACCATCATCTAACACGTAAAGGCTTAAGAGGCAAAGTGGGAATCATTGTGGAAGCTGGAGATGTATGGGAAGTACATCATTATGCATGCTTAATTGGATTTGGGGCAACTGCCATCAATCCTTATTTAGCATTGTCTTCCATTCGTGATATGAAATTAACAGAGCATATCAAAACTGAATATGATATTGATAAACTCAAGAAAAATTATATCAAGGCGGTCAATGAAGGTTTGTACAAAGTATTTTCCAAAATGGGAATTTCCACTTTACAATCCTATCAAGGTGCTCAAATTTTTGAAATCATTGGATTAAATTCAGATGTGGTTCATCGCCATTTCACAGGGGCTACATCACGTATTGAAGGAATGGGATTAGACGAAATTGCTAAAGAAATTTTAGCAAAACATCATTTAGCTTTTGCTAAAAAATCATCCCCTGTAGATCGCTTAATGGTAGGCGGGATTTACCAATGGAAACGTCGTGGAGAAGTGCATTTATTCAATCCGCAAACCATCCATTTACTGCAACACGCTACACAACAAAAAGATTATGCAAGTTTTAAAAAATATTCAAAGCTCGTAAATGATCAAGCTGAAAAAGCATGCACATTACGTAGTTTATTGGACTTCATTCCAACCAGACCTTCTATTTCAATTGATGAAGTTGAACCTGCACAAAATATTTACAAACGCTTTGCAACTGGCGCTATGTCCTTTGGATCCATATCCTGGGAAGCACATACCACACTCGCCATTGCAATGAATAGATTGGGTGGCAAAAGCAATACTGGTGAAGGTGGTGAGGATGAAATAAGATACCAAAGATTACCTAATGGGGATTCCATGCGAAGCGCCATTAAACAAGTAGCAAGTGCACGTTTTGGGGTGACAAGTTATTATTTAACTGAAGCAGATGAATTACAAATCAAAATGGCACAAGGTGCAAAACCGGGTGAAGGAGGACAATTGCCAGGTGATAAAGTAGATGAATGGATTGGTAAAACACGTCATGCAACTCCAGGAGTAGGTTTAATATCTCCTCCACCTCATCATGATATTTATTCTATCGAAGATTTATCTCAATTAATATTTGATTTAAAAAATGCCAATCGTGCTGCAAGGATAAATGTAAAATTAGTTTCAAAAGCTGGAGTAGGAACTATTGCTGCGGGAGTAACCAAAGCCAAAGCAGATGTGGTATTAATTGCTGGATTTGATGGTGGTACAGGAGCCTCTCCAATTAGTTCCATCAAACATGCAGGACTACCTTGGGAGTTAGGATTAGCAGAAACACATCAAACTTTGGTAAAAAATAAATTACGCAGTCGTGTCACGGTACAAGCAGATGGTCAAATGAAAACAGGCCGTGATATTGCTATTGCAACTTTATTAGGTGCCGAAGAATGGGGTGTCGCAACTGCCGCATTAATTGTAGAAGGATGCATTATGATGCGTAAATGTCATATGAATACTTGCCCTGTGGGTGTGGCCACTCAGGACCCTGAATTACGTAAGCGATTCACCGGAAATCCAGATCATGTAGTGAACTTCTTTGAATTCATTACTCAAGAACTTCGTGAAATCATGGCCGAATTAGGATACCGTACAGTGAATGAAATGATTGGACAAGTAGATGCATTAAAGATGCGAGACAATATTCAACACTGGAAGTACAAAAATTTAAATTTAAGCGGTGTATTATATAAAGAGCCAGCAGGGCCTGAAGTTGGTTTATATTGTACGGAGACTCAGGATCATGGATTATCTGAAGTATTAGATTGGCAACTACTAAAAGCGGCGCAACCAGCTATATTAAAAAAAGAAAAAGTAAAAGCGTCCTTCCCTATCAAAAATACCGATCGTACTGTGGGAACCATTGTATCCAATGAAATTACCAAAGTATATAAAGATGTTGGACTTCCAGAAGATACTATACATTACTCTTTTAAAGGAACTGCTGGGCAAAGTTTTGGTGCTTTCAATACAAAAGGAGTGACATTAGAATTAGAAGGAGATGCAAATGATTATTTTGGCAAAGGACTAAGTGGTGCTCAATTAATTGTATATCCAGATAAAGCTGCCAATTTTGTAGCTGAAAATAATATCATCATAGGCAACGTTGCTTTTTATGGTGCTACCAGTGGTCAATCCTTTATTAGAGGAAAAGCTGGAGAACGTTTTGCAGTTCGAAATTCGGGCGCTACTGTTGTTGTTGAAGGTGTGGGCGATCATGGTTGTGAATACATGACAGGAGGTGTTGCTGTAATATTGGGTCCAACTGGTCGCAATTTCGCAGCGGGTATGAGTGGAGGGATTGCATTCATCTATGATACCCAACAACAATTCAACTCCTTATGTAATCATGAAATGGTTGACTTAGATCCTTTAGAAAAAGATGACCTTTCTTTATTAAAGAATTTAATTCAAAAACATTTTGATACTACCGGAAGTAGTGTTGCTAAATTTATTTTAGCTGATTTTGACAATCAAACAAAACAATTTATAAAAGTATTCCCGCGTGATTACAAAAAAGTATTGCAAACTAAAAAAGCAATGGTAAACGCAACAAAATAAGTGTTATGGGCAAACCAACTGGATTTAAAGAATTTACAAGAACAGCTCCATCCAAACTTCCTGTAGAAGAAAGGAAAAAAAACTACAAAGAGTTTGTGTCTTTATTATCAGATCAACAATTAAATGAGCAATCTGCAAGATGCATGAATTGTGGGGTACCCTTTTGTCATAATGGATGTCCTTTAGGAAATATTATACCTGAATTTAATGATGCGGTATATAAAAAAGAATGGAAAGAGGCATATGATATTTTAATTTCTACTAATAACTTTCCCGAGTTTACTGGTCGAATTTGTCCTGCTCCTTGTGAAAGTGCTTGTGTATTAGGCATTAACCAACCTGCAGTAACCATTGAAGAAATTGAAAAACATATTATTGAAATTGCATTTGAAAAAGGATTTGTTCAACCTCGCAAACCAACTGTAAGGACAGGAAAAAAAGTAGCAGTTATTGGATCTGGTCCTGCAGGATTAGCAACTGCTGCCCAATTAAATTATGCGGGTCATGAAGTTACTGTTTTTGAAAGGGATCCTCAACCAGGTGGTTTATTACGTTTTGGCATCCCCGATTTTAAGTTAGAAAAAACGGTTGTAGAACGACGTGTTCAACTTATGGAACAAGAAGGTGTCATATTTAAATGCAATGCACATGTGGGAGTGAATGTGAGAGTCAATGATATTATGCGTGATTTTAATGCTGTAGTATTAGCAGGTGGATCTACTATTCCACGCGACCTTTCTATACCTGGTCGCGAATTAAAAGGAGTTCATTTTGCAATGGACTTTTTAAAACAACAAAATAAAAGAGTCAGTCACATAAAATTTGAAGATGCTGATATTGTAGCCACTCAAAAAAATGTAGTTGTAATTGGAGGTGGTGATACTGGAAGTGATTGTGTAGGAACATCCAACAGACAAGAAGCAAAATCTGTGACACAATTTGAGTTACTACCTCAACCGCCTACTTCAAGAACAAATTACATGCCTTGGCCAACCTATCCCATGTTGTTAAAAACAACCACTTCACATGAGGAAGGAGCAAATAGAATGTGGAGCGTTAATACCAAAGCATTTATTGGTGACGATAAAGGAAATTTAAAAGCTTTACAGATTGTTGATTTAGCATGGACTAGCAGTGCTGATGGTCGCCCTGCAAAATTTACTGAAGTGGAAGGCAGTATTCGTGAAATACCTTGTGAATTAGCTTTATTAGCAATGGGTTTTTTACATCCTAACCCTTCAGGCATGTTAGATGAGATGGGGATTGAATTAGATGAAAGAGGAAATGTAAAAGCAACAGAACAAGCTTATCAAACCAATGTAGCAAAAGTATTTACTGCAGGTGATATGCGTCGGGGACAATCCCTAGTGGTATGGGCCATTAGTGAAGGACGAGAATGTGCTCGTAAAGTAGATATATTTCTCACAGGATCTTCCCTATTAGAGTCCAAAGACAGTAATTTATTAGTACATAACATATAATAAATAATTACATATTTAATTTTCCATCAAATTTGTTCTAAAAAAAGAGGTGAAATCATGATTTCACCTCTTTTTTTTGGCTTTTTTAAAATTTATTTTTCCACAGACTTTTACACAAATAATTCTATAGTTATTCTATAATTCAATCCTGTATTGAATCTTATCATTTTTCGAATTATTTTTCTTTTATATTATATTTATTTATATATATATTTATAACACTTGTTAGTTGAATAATTATATATTTTTGAAATATAAATAATACATATTTATTTTTTTAATATAAAACCAACTAAAATGAAAAATCAAGCAGTACAAAAGGTAGCCCCTTTTCTCCTATTAATTGTGATTGCAGTTTTGGCTTTATTCGTACCACAGCTTCCAAGCTTTGCAGGTGAATATAGTCCCGCTGATATCGCTTGGATTATTGTAGCTACCGCACTCGTTTTTATTATGACTCCAGGACTTGCCTTCTTTTACGGAGGTATGGTTCATCGCAAAAATATCATTTCAACCATGATCAAAAGCATGGTCTCTGCAGGTATTGTTTCGGTGATTTGGGTAAGTTTTGGATACAGCCTTTGTTTTGGTGAATCCATAGGAGGTTTTATTGGCAATCCTAGTACACATTTATTTTTTAGAGGTGTAGTGAACGGTGCCCCCACATTACAAGGCGGTACTGCTATGACCATCCCTTTATTACTTTTTGCACTTTTCCAATTAATGTTTGCCATCATCACACCTGGTTTAGTAGTTGGTGCAGTTGCAGAAAGAATTAAGTTTACTTCTTATACCCTATTTATTATATTATTTATCATTTTAGTATATGCTCCTCTAGCACATTGGTCATGGCATCCTCAAGGATTTTTATTTAAAATGGGTGCTTTGGACTTTGCAGGAGGAACCGTAGTACATATTAGTGCAGGTTGTGCAGCCCTTGCTGGAGCCATTGTATTAAAATCTCGTAGAGCTAAATTAGAACAACAAGAAATTCCCCCAGCAAATATTCCATATGTTTTAATTGGCACTGGCTTATTATGGTTTGGATGGTTTGGTTTT
>JAFMJX010000100.1 GCA_017853235.1 Chitinophagaceae bacterium
GCACATGCTTCTACCGCTATTATTGCTCAATTCTTTACAAAGGAAAATAGAACCTTTGGTTTAGTAATGGAAGGCGAAGTAGTGAGTGCTGAAAAAGTATTGCACGCTGCACAAAAACCTTTCACAGCGATTATTGGTGGAGCGAAAGTGTCTGATAAAATTTTAATTATTGAAAATTTATTAGACCGTGCCACAGATATTATTATTGGTGGTGGTATGGCATATACTTTTTTCAAAGCACAAGGTGGCAAGATTGGAAATTCAATTCATGAAGATGATCGGATGCCTTTGGCTTTAGAAATTTTAGCAAAAGCAAAACAAAAAGGAGTTCATATTCATTTGCCAATTGATAATATTATTGCAGATAAATTTAGCAACGATGCCAATACTCAAAATTGCCTTAGTGGTGAAATCCCAGAAGGCTGGGAGGGCTTAGATGCAGGAGAAAAATCAAGAGTTCAATTTGCAAAAGTAATTTTAGCAAGTAAGACAATATTATGGAATGGTCCCATGGGTGTTTTTGAGATGCCAAATTTTCAAGCGGGTACCAAAGCAATTGCTGAAGCAGTAGCAGAAGCAACTCAAAAAGGAGCGTTTAGTTTAGTGGGTGGTGGCGACAGTGTGTCAGCTGTAAATCAATTTGGATTTAATGACAAGGTGAGTTACGTAAGCACGGGAGGCGGTGCCATGTTGGAATATTTTGAAGGCAAAACACTTCCAGGAATAGCGGCTATTCAGGGAGAAGGGAAATAAAAAATGATAAAAGGCGTTTTTGGAGCGCGCAGGATTCCAAATAAGTTGTTAAAATATACCTCTGGTGCACACCGGGGGTATTTTTTTGTCATGTTATTCCGTCATAAGACAAGTTTGGCACTTGCTTTGCTCTATCTTTATAAACAAATTCAAAACTATGTTACGCAAAAATTTAGGTTTAATCATTTTTTTAGGAGTGATTGTAATTTTATTTGGCTGGGGTTGTAATGGTTACAACGGCTTGGTAAATCAAGACGAAAATGTAAACCAAGCTTGGAATAATGTTCAAAGTGATTATCAACGTCGTGCCGATTTAATCCCCAATTTAGTAGCTTCGGTAAAAGGAGAAGCCAACTTTGAAAAATCAACTTTAGAAAATGTAATTGCAGCTCGTGCAAGTGCTACGCAAATGAAAGTAGATGCAAAGGACTTAACTCCAGAAAAATTGCAACAATTCCAAGCAAGTCAAGGACAGTTGTCTCAAGCATTAGGACGTTTAATGGTAGTTACCGAAAACTATCCTAACTTAAAAGCAAATGAAGCTTTCCGTGGGTTACAAGCGCAATTAGAAGGAACAGAAAATAGAATTAAAGTTTCAAGAAATGATTTTAATGCTGCAGTTGCAGACTACAATAAAAGAGCAAGATCATTTCCAGTTAATTTATTAGCAGGGGCTTTTGGTTTCAAAACTAAAGAAGGATTTAAAGCAGAAGAAAGTGCAGCAAAAGCACCTGAAGTTAAATTCTAATTTAGATTAATCAAGCTTTATGTGGAATCCATTTTCCCTTTTTAAAAAATCAAGATTATTGAGTGCCTCGGACAAGCAATTGCTTGTCCAGGCGATTCAATCTGCCGAAAAAACAACCAGCGGAGAAATTCGCGTGTATTTGGAAAGTCATTTGAATAAAAAAGAGGCACTTGAAAGAGCGCAACACATTTTTATCAAAAACAAAATGCATGAGACTAAACAACGTAATGGGGTTTTGTTATATGTAGCATTAGAGGATAAAAAATTGGCGATATATGGAGATCAAGGAATTCATGAAAAGGTGGGAGATGACTATTGGAATCAACAAGTGGAGCATATGATTTCTCATTTTAAATCAGAAAATTATGTGACTGGTTTAACCGAAGTAATCTTAGCGATAGGAGATGCGCTTACGGATCATTTTCCTTATTGCCGAGGCAATGATATCAATGAATTATCGGATGAAATAATGGTAGGTAAATAATCCTGCAAATGCAATCAAACAACATGAGGGTAACTCCATATTTTATAGGATGTATATTAATGCTATTTAGTTTTCAATCATTGAAAGCTCAAAATGTGTTGCCTAAACCTAGCAGTCCTGTGCTTGTAACAGATAATGCTGGAATATTAAGCCCTGAGCAAATACAGGCACTTGAAAATAAATTGGTAGCTATTGACGATAGTAGTTCCAATCAAATTGCTGTTGTTATATTACCTACATTAGACGGATATCCCATTGAGGAATACGCTACAAAGCTTTTTAGAACCTGGGGCATTGGTAATAAAAAGACTAATAATGGTATATTACTACTTGTTGCTATACAGGATAAGAAAGTGAGAATTGAAGTAGGTTATGGCTTGGAAGGAGCCATTCCCGATATCACTGCTAATAGTATCATTAATAATGATATTAAGCCAGCATTTAGAGAAGGTGCGTATTATGAAGGGATTGATAAAGCCACAGATAATATTGCTAAAGCAGCAGTGGGTGAATATAAAGTCAAAAGAGAAAAGCAGTCCAAAAATAAAGGAAGTAATGTCATATTATTTTTCTTAATTGTCTTCTTTATAGTTATTATTCTTGGGAAAGGAAAAGGAGGTGGATCTAATATTGGTGGTGGAGGCTTTAATGATTTTGCCACTGGAATGTTATTGGGTTCACTGCTAAATGGAGGGGGTCGATCTAGTGGTGGATGGGGTGGTGGAGATAGTGGAGGTGGATTTGGAGGATTTGGTGGTGGAAGTTCTGGAGGAGGTGGTGCAAGTGGTGGTTGGTAAATCATACAATATACAAATAAAAAACCCTTCCAATTTTGGAAGGGTTTTTTATTTGCGGGATAACATTTACAGTTTAGGTAATTGACTCGTAACTATATCAACTAAATTTTGTTGTCCTTTTTGTTTTTTAGCCTTTAAAATATCTCCAAATATTTTCACATTAAAATAAGGGTCTGTTTGACCGCGATAGCCAGTTGGAATAGATTCTCTAAATGCAACAATCAAATCAATTCCTCTTTTAAATTTAACTGCATCGTTTGTTTTAATTAATAATTCTGCAAAAGGAGCAGTCATATAAAATTTGTCATTAGATTGATTATTAAAAGCTTCATATTTATCTGCAATAAAATCAAATACCGATTCGTCTCCATATTTTGTAAGTATCGAAGTAACAGCGCTGTTTAATCTCTTCTTGATTACTTTTTTGGATGCTTCAATAGCTATTTTTTTAGATGCAAGTGAATCCACTCCGTCTAATGCTTCTAATGCTGCACCTGCAATCGAATATGAGGAGTCTTTTGTCCAACTCATAAACTGATTTTTATATATTTCTTTTTTTAAAGCGCCAAGCGTGTTAATTGCTTCTTCTCTCACAATGTTGGAAGGGTCTTTGCTTGCAACATTTGCAATTATTTTTTCAACATCATCATTTAAGTTTGCGGGATTAAAGCTATTGATTGCTTTGGCTCTAATAACGTAAAAGGTGTCTTTCATGGCATCTACCATTAATTTTTGTGCAGCAACATTTTTCAAATTTTGTGCAGCTTCTTGAACGGCTTCATATCTATCCATAAAATTGCGGGCATGATAATATTGATAGATATATTGACTTAAAGGTTTGCTGTCATTTTTTTCCCAAAGTAATATTTTATCATTATCTACATTTATATTATCAGGCGCTTTTGATGCTGGAAAATAAAAACTATCCACTCTATTTTTATTCCATACTTCATAGTGATTTCTTTGGCCGTCCACATAAACATCAATCCCAATGGGTAACTCGAATATTTGATCTTTTAGTTGCGTTTGTTGTAATTTTACCATCACTTCTTTTTTTGTTGCATCATATTGCTGTGTGATGTTTATGTATGGATGGCTATTATTAAAGTACCATTGATTAAAAAACCAGTTCAAGTCTCTTCCTGTAACCGATTCAAATGCCAATTTTAATTTAATTGCCGATCCGTTGGTATAAGAGTGGTCCGTTAAATATTTATGTAAGGCTGCGTAAAAAGCTTCATCTCCTACAAAATGACGAAGCATGTGTAAAATTCTGCCTCCTTTTTGATAGCTCACTAAATCAAACATGTCTTCACGATCCTTATAATAAAAGCGTACTAAATTTTTCTCAGCATCATTAGGGCTACTCAAATAATTTCTTAAACCTGTGTAATTTTCATAATCTCCTGCGTCTTTGCCTTTACTATTTTCCAACCAAATGGTTTGACTATAATCAGCAAAACTTTCATTCACAGTTAAATTACTCCAACTTTCGGCAGTCACTAAATCTCCAAACCATTGATGAAATAATTCATGAGCAATGGTGCTTTCCCAATTATTTCCATCCACTAATTCTCTGGCATCTTGTTGCACTGCATCACCGTGCAAAGTGCAAGTTGTATTTTCCATCGCCCCACTTACATAATCGCGTCCACTAATTTGAGCATATTTCACCCAAGGAAATGGAATGCCTAATAATTTTTCATATAGAGCCATCATTTGAGGTGTTTTGCCGTAAATTTTTAAAGCTTCTTTCTCAAATTCTTTTTCTATGTAATAGCTTAGTTCAATTTTTTTCTTTCCATTTGCAATTTGTGCCTCTTGTTTCACTATGGCATAATCACCAATGCCTATAAAAAATAAATAAGGGGCATGTACTTGATCCATTTTCCAAATATCTAAACGAGTGCCGTCTTTTTGTGGAACTTGTTTTACTAACAATCCATTGGATAGGGAAACATATTTTTGAGGTACATATAATTGAAATTCTTGGGTGCATTTTTGATTGGGTTTGTCAATGATGGGTAACCAAACAGAAGTGCCTTCTGTTTCACCTTGAGTCCATATTTGTGTAGGTTTATTTTTATCTGTTCCAAGTGGATTAATAAAGTACAAACCTTTTGCGTCTGTAATAGCTACGCTTCCCTTTGCTTTATAATCGTTGGGTTTAGCAGTATATTTAATATATACTGTATAGTTTTGATTTGCAGTATATTTTTTATCTAATTCTATTTTTAACAACATACCATCATAGGTATATTTAAGTGGCTTATTAATTGAAATAGTGTTACTTAAATTTTTGTCTGCAGGCACCATACTTACATTAAAAATATCCATTCCTTTAGCATCTAGTATTAGTTGATTGGTGGCATAAAAATGTGGATGTAATGTGAGCCAGGCTTCACCATTTAATTGCGATTTTGAATAATCAAAGCGTGCTACTAATTTGGTATGGACCAAATCATTTTCTTTAGTTGCAAATGCACGATACTCTTTTTTCCAACTAGAATCTTCAAGAGCTTCCTCCTGGGCCTTTAAAAAAAGAGGGCCACACCATAATAAACCTAACAACACAATACATTTTAAAGCATTTTTTTTCATACTTATTATGTAAAATTTTTTTAGAATCATAAAACTGAGTTATTTCAAATAATTAATCTACATGAAGTCACTAAGTTATTAAAGAGTATGAGAATACAGTTGTTAAAAAGGGAGCTATCTAAAAAATAAGTAGTTTAGTGGTCAAATTAAGAGATGAATGAGTAGGTATTTTATAGAAGTATGTTATGATGGTACTGGATATGGGGGTTTTCAAATTCAAAATAACCACAGCACCATTCAAGGCGAATTGGAAAAAGCAATGCATACATTATATCGCTGTCCTATTGATTTAACAGGAGCTTCAAGAACAGATGCAGGGGTACATGCTTATCAGAATTATTTTCATTTTGATACAGAAACCGAAATACAGGCCAAACACATTTATAATTTAAATGCCATCTTACCTAACACGATTGTGATTAAAAGTTTAATCCAAGTGCCTGCGAATGCACATGCACGCTTTGATGCCATTCAGCGCAGTTACATATATAAGATACATACTCAAAAGGATCCTTTTATGGAAGGTCGTTCTTGGTTTTACCCTTTCCCTATAGATTTGGGACTTATGCAAAAAGCTGCAGATACGCTATTAAAGCAAACACAATATGAAAGTTTTTCAAAGAAAAATACGCAGGTAAATACTTTTGAATGTAGCATTACAAAGGCATTATGGATACAAAATGGAACCGAAATTAGCTTCCATATTGACTCTAACCGTTTTTTAAGAGGCATGATACGAGGGTTAGTAGGCACTATGTTAATGGTTGGAAGAGGGCAGATTAGCCTTGTTGAATGGCAGTCAATAATAGATGCTAGAGATGAACAAAGGGTAGATTTTTCCACTCCTGCCCATGGATTATACTTATCTGCCATACTATACCCCAATTATTTTCAAAAAATTGGATAACTTGAAAAGGCTTACTGGTATTGTATTTGAGCCTCTAATGAACAGATTTTGAGTACATTAAACGAAAAAATCTCCAAAATAGTATACAATATATTTGGCTAGTATTAAATGCGCCTTATCTTTGCCGCCCGTTAGCGATAAAAGATCCCTACGGATAGTTCTCTAAAGCAGATTCAAGGGTAAAAAAGGTGTAAAAATCTTTAAAATAAATCCTCCAATAATTGGTGGATTTAAATAAGCGCCCTATCTTTGCCGTCCCTCTTTAAAAAAGGGGCTAGTTCTTCGAAATTATGTGGCCTAACTAATTGAAAAATAATTAATAATTATTTCATACAAAGTTTGGCTATAAACATAAATGTGCTTACCTTTGCACCCCGCTATGAATAATAGCGCGCAAAATAAACACAAAAGATCTTTGAAAGTTTGGAAATAACAGTAACTGTATAATTGAAAAATACAGGTAAAGGTTACAGCATCAAAAAAATTAAATCAGACGTCATTTTCGATTTATTTGAGATTGATAGTCAGATCAAACAACATTTACAATGGAGAGTTTGAT
>JAFMJX010000101.1 GCA_017853235.1 Chitinophagaceae bacterium
GTTATTTTCTTCCACTTTCTTTTGTGCACGTTCGATAGATTTAGTGATCATGCTATGTTGAATCACTTCTCCTTCTTTGTATCCAGCAAAGTCCATCACTTTTGCAATACGCTCACTTCCAAACATGCGCATTAAATCATCTTCCAATGACACGAAGAATAAGGAAGATCCCGGATCTCCTTGACGTCCAGCTCTACCTCGCAACTGTCTATCTACTCTTCGCGATTCATGACGCTCCGTACCTAATATCGCTAAACCGCCTGCTGCTTTTACTTCAGGACTTAATTTAATATCCGTACCACGACCTGCCATGTTGGTAGCAATAGTAACCGCTCCAGTTAAACCTGCTTCAGCAACAACTTGAGCTTCACGCGCATGTTGCTTAGCGTTTAATACATTATGTGGAATGTTTTTTTGACGCAACATTCTACTTAATAATTCACTCACTTCTACCGATGTGGTTCCCACTAAAACAGGGCGTCCCTTTTCACGCAATGATATAATAGCATCAATAACAGCACCAAATTTTTCACGTTTGGTTTTATAGACTAAATCTTGTTCATCATTTCGAATGGCAGGAATGTTTGTTGGTATTGAAACGACATCAAGTTTATAAATGCTCCAAAATTCTGCAGCTTCTGTTTCGGCGGTACCAGTCATACCTGCCAACTTATGGTACATTCTAAAGAAGTTCTGTAAAGTAATGGTAGCATATGTTTGACTTGCTGCCTCAATCTTTACATTTTCTTTTGCTTCAATTGCTTGGTGCAAGCCGTCGGAATAACGACGACCTTCCATGATACGACCTGTTTGTTCATCTACAATTTTCACTTGACCTTCAATCACCACATATTCAACATCATTGTCAAATAAAGTATAAGCTTTCAACAATTGATTTACAGTATGAATACGATCCGACTTAATACTATAATCATTGATGATCGTTTCCTTTTGTTGCATCTTAACCTCAGGTGCTAAGCTTGCATTTTGATCAATTGAATTTAACGCAACACTTATATCGGGCAATAAGAAAAAGTTAGGATCCTCCCCCGATTTTGTAATGAGTTGCAATCCTTTTTCTGTGAGTTCTACTGAATTATTTTTTTCATCAATATGGAAATAAAGTGCTTCATCCACTATAGGCATTTCACGTTGCTGATCTGCTAAATAATAATTTTCAGCTTTTTGCAACTTAACCCTAATACCAGGTTCACTCAAATATTTGATTAATGCATTATTTTTAGGCAACCCTCTAAATGCACGGTACAAAGCCAATCCGCCATCTTTTGGATCATCATTGCCTTCGCTTATTTTTTTCTTAGCTTCAATTAAAAATTGATTGGTTACTTTTTTTTGAGCCTCTACTAATTTTTCAATACGTGGTTTTAACTCAAAAAATTGTTGCTCACCTGTTGGATGACTAATAGGACCAGAAATAATTAATGGAGTACGAGCATCATCTATCAACACCGAATCCACCTCATCCACCATCGCATAATGATGTTTACGTTGCACCATTTCCTCTGGAGAATGAACCATATTATCCCTCAAATAATCAAAACCAAATTCATTGTTGGTACCATATGTAATATCTGCTCGGTAGGCATTGCGACGATCTTCCGAATTAGGTTGGTGCTTGTCGATACAATCCACTGTAATACCTAACCATTCAAATATGGTTCCATTCCATTCGCTATCACGTTTTGCTAAGTAGTCATTCACTGTTACTATATGAACTCCTTCCCCAGTTAATGCATTTAAGTAGGCTGGCAAAGTAGAAACCAAGGTTTTACCTTCCCCAGTGGACATCTCGGCAATTTTACCTTGATGTAAAACAATACCTCCAATGAGCTGCACATCATAGTGCACCATATTCCATGTTATAAGTGTGCCAGCTGCCTTCCATGTAGTTTGGAATATAGATTGATCTCCTTGAATAGTGACATATTCTTTTTTGACCGACAACTGACGATCCAAATCGGTTGCAGAAGTAGTTAATTGTGTATTTTCGGTAAAACGACGTGCTGTTTCCTTCACTACTGCATACGCTTCTGGTAAAATTTCCCATAAGGCATCTTCCAAAGCTTGATCACGCTCCTTTTTTAAGGCATCAATATTTTGATAAATTGTATCACGACTTAAAAAGTCGCTCATTTCTAAAGCTTCAGCCGCTGCTTGTTGTTCTTCCAGTTTTTGATCTAAGGAAGTGACATGCGTTTTAATGCGTCCTTTAAACTCCTGGGTTTTAGCTCTTAAAGCGTCATTTGAAAGACTTTTGTAAGATTCAAAATGGCCATTAATCACTGCCACCAAATGAGCTATTTTTTTTACATCCTTCTCACTTTTGGAGCCTCCGAATATTTTACTAATAAATTGCAACATAGTCCTTTGATAAATTATATATGATACCTTATAGTCAATCATTATGCCAATGTCATTTTGGCCACTATTAAGGGGGTGCCAAAGGTAAGCAATTGGGGGCAGTTTGGCTATATTAGGGGGCTCCCAATATAAAAATTAACTTGAGAGGGTCTAAAATTGAAAATTGGGTGAAAAAATGATACCTTTGCTCGCCTTAAGCCCGCCTCCATTTTGGAATGGGCGGAGGGAGGAAAAAATAGAAATTTTTGCAGTTATGGCAGGTCAATTAAAAGAAGTTAGAAACAGGATTAAAAGTACGCAAAGTACGCAGCAAATTACCAAGGCAATGAAGATGGTGAGCGCGGCCAAATTACGTCGTGCACAAGATGCTATCACTCAAATGCGCCCTTATGCTCGCAAATTACAGGAAATGTTGAGCAATATCGTAGGCAGCTTAGAAGGGGATATGAATATCTCTTTAGCCGAAACTCGTCCTGTGAATAATGTGTTGTTTATTGTGATCACTTCTGATCGTGGATTGTGCGGAGGGTACAACGCCAATGTTGTAAAATTGACCAAGTCTACTATTGCCGAAAAATATCCTAATAAAAAAATCACGATTTGGAATATTGGAAAAAAAGGATACGAGAGTTTGTCAAAGTCTGGTTATAATACAAATGCCGATTTTAAAGACATCTTCTTGAATTTAACTTTTGAAAATGTACAAGCCGCTGCACAAGCTGCAATGAATGCTTTTTCAAATAAAGAATTTGATGCAATAGAAATTGTGTACAGTGAATTTAAAAATGCTGCTACACAAGTTTTTTCTTCAGAGCCCTTCTTACCTATTCCTAAAGTTGTTAAAAAAGAAAACCAGAAGAAAACTGATTTTATTTTTGAGCCTGCAAAAGAAGTTTTAGTTGCTGAATTAATGCCTAAAATTTTAAATACGCAATTATATAAAGCAGTGTTGGACGCCAATGCAAGTGAGCATGGCGCACGAATGACTGCAATGGATAAAGCAAGTGAAAACGCCAACGAATTATTAAAAACTTTGAAAATATCTTATAACCGTGCACGTCAAGCAGCTATTACTACCGAATTAACCGAGATAGTAAGTGGTGCTGCAGCGTTAAACGGATAAGACACCTCCCTATTATGGAAATTAGTCAAATTATACCTCATATTGAAGCCTTGGTTTTTGCAAGCGAAAAAGCATTAAATGCAAATGACATTACCGAACTCATTAATAATGCATTTGGATTTTTAGAAGAGCGCATAACTTTAGATCAAGTGGAGAGTGCTTTAAATGGTATTCAAGAAAAATACAGTACCGAATTTTACCCTTTTGAATTAAAACAAAGTGGTGGCGGTTGGCAATTTTTAACAAAACCTGATTTTCATAAAACGATTGCTCAATTAAACGGCGATAAATTTTTAAAACGATTGTCTAACGCCGCTTTAGAATCACTTGCAATTATAGCCTACAAACAACCTATTACCAAAGGTGAAGTAGAAGCTATCAGAGGAGTAAATAGCGATTATTCTATTCAAAAATTATTGGAGAAAGAATTAATTGTCATAAGTGGTCGTAATGAAAATATGCCTGGCAAGCCTTTGGTGTATGCCACTTCTAAAAATTTTATGGACTATTTCGGGATCAATTCAACCGATGATTTACCTAAAATTCGCGAAGTTTTAGCAGAGCAAATTGTGGAAGCCACAGTGGTAAAACCTGAAGATTTTACCGATACAAGCGTTTTGGATCAAACACAGGACATCAATGAATCCGAGACCGAAGATTTTGATACTCAGGATTCTTCCAGCCAAGAATAGACTAATTAAAGGTTCTCATTGTATCTTCGTACTATGAAGTCAAGTTTAACTTATACGCAGTTAAAGGATGCCGCTATTCAATATGGCAGTCCCTTATACGTTTATCATGCAGAAAAAATAGTCGAGCAATACCTAAATTTATTAACTCATTTCAATCCTGCAACGACACAGTTTTTTTACGCGTGTAAAGCACTCACTAATATTCATGTTTTAAAAGTGATTCAAAAAGCAGGATGTAATATTGACTGCTCTTCTATCAACGAAGTGAAATTAGCTTTACATGTTGGATTTAATCCTTGTACTATTTTATACACCAGCAACAGTGTGTCCTTTGAGGAAATAAAAGAAGCTGTTTCATTGGGTGTTAATATTAATATAGATAGTTTATCTAACCTTGAAAAATTTGGTGCACAATATGGAGATACCTACCCTATTGGCGTTCGCGTGAGACCCAATATTATGGCAGGCGGAAATTTAAAAATTTCAACAGGTCATGACAAAAGTAAATTTGGTATTCCGTATACGCAGCTAGAAGAATTGACAGCCCTTCAAAAAAAATACGCGCTTAATATTTATACATTACATATACATACAGGAAGTGAAATTAAAGACGTAGAAGTTTTTTTACAATCTGCCACTGTTTTTGAAAGTATGCTAGTGCACTTCCCAACGGTAAAAGTATTAGATTTTGGAGGTGGATTTAAAGTTCCATATCAACCTGGTGAAAAAGGAACTGATATTGCATTATTAGGTGCAGAAGTAAATCAATTCATGCAAAAAATTACCGAAAAGCTAGGACGTAAATTAACGGCTTGGTTTGAACCAGGAAAATATATGGTGAGTGAAGCTGGTTATTTTATTGCGCAGGTGAATGTATTAAAACAATCTGGAGACATTGTGTTTGCAGGCATCAATACGGGATTGAATCATTTAATCCGTCCTATGTTTTATGATGCTTACCATCACATTGATAATTTAAGTCAGCCGGATAAACCTACACAAGCTTATGCCGTAGTTGGAAATATTTGCGAGACAGATACTTTTGCTTGGGATCGTCCTATTCCAGCAATCACCGAAGGCGACTTTTTAGTATTTTATAATGCTGGGGCATACGGATATGAAATGGCTAGCAATTATAATGCAAGATTTAAGCCAGCTCAGGTATTATTTGAAAACAATGAATCAAGATTAATTAGCCGAAGAGATACTTTAGAAGATTTATTAACACTTCAAACACCCTTGACTTAAAAAAATATATCTAATACATAAAATCGATAAAGTGTTAGCACCTAAGCGTACATTATGATAGAAGTAAAAAACATATTCAAAGCCTTTGACGAAAAAGTAATCATAGACGATGTGAGTGCTGTATTCAAGCCTGGAATATGTAATTTAATTATAGGAGCAAGTGGAAGTGGAAAGACAGTTCTCACTAAATGCATGGTGGATTTAATTCAGGCAGATCAGGGTCAAGTAATTTTTGATGGTGAATCTATCTCACAAATGACTAAAGAAGATCGTAAAGAATTACGTAATAATATAGGCATGTTGTTTCAAGGCAATGCTTTATTTGACTCTCAAACGGTAGAAGAAAATGTACGATTCCCATTAGACATGTTTACAAATTTATCCTTGAAAGAAAAAAATGAAAAAGTAAATAAAACGCTAGCCAGAGTCAACTTGCATGATGTTAATAATAAATACCCTGCAGAAATTAGCGGAGGTATGAAAAAAAGAGTCGCATTGGCACGCGCGATTATAATGGAGCCTAAATATTTGTTTTGCGATGAACCTAATTCAGGATTAGATCCCCAAACCTCCATGGTGATTGACAAACTCATTCATGAACTAACGATAGAATTTAACATCACTACCATCGTAGTAACACATGACATGAACAGTGTAATGGAAATTGGACAACACATCATATACTTACATCAAGGAAAAAAGGAATGGGAAGGCAATAATCAAGAAATCATATATAGTCAAAATCAATTATTGAATAATTTTATCTTTGCATCAGAGTTTTTACAAGATGCTAAAAAAATGAGGATGTCCAATCATTCCTAATATACCTATTTAAAAAAATAATTACTATGAAAAAAATAATTGCAAGTGTCATCGCCGTCTTTTTATTTATGGGTGTGAACGCACAAGATCATGATATTTCGGTGGATCCAACCGCACCTTATTTAAAGGATAAACGTATTCCGGCTTTTGTTTTAAACTGCATTGATGGCCGTGAAATAACGAACAAACAGTTGC
This sequence comes from Chitinophagaceae bacterium, assembly GCA_017853235.1. Classification (GTDB taxonomy): domain Bacteria; phylum Bacteroidota; class Bacteroidia; order Chitinophagales; family Chitinophagaceae; genus Sediminibacterium. The sequence continues at coordinate 6,463 of JAFMJX010000101.1, forward strand.
CTACCAATTATAAATACATAGCCTTAATATTTTTTAGTCCGGATTGCTCTCATTGTGAAACTGAAGCTGCAAATATTAATAAATATGCTGATAAGTTAAACGGAGTCTTATTTGTATGGAACAGCTATCGCGATATGATTTCAATCAAAGCCTTTGCCGAAAAGTTCAAATTTGTGAACAAACCCAATATGATTGTTGGAAGAGACCCAAGTTATATGATCCCATCCTTTTTTCATCCCAAAATGACCCCTTT
>JAFMJX010000102.1 GCA_017853235.1 Chitinophagaceae bacterium
ATAGCAACTGGTTTTACTTTTTCTTTTATTTCTACTTTAATCAAAGTAGCCGGGTTGTATTTGTAAAAGCATAAAGAAATTAACTAAACATACAGTCCCGGCCCAAAAGTCGGGATTTTTTTTATCCCGGATGGAAGCAGGGATAAAATGGTGCCTAATGCATCAAAAAATAGGAAGATAGAGCATGAATCAAAAAGTGACGATACAAGGATACGAAGGAAGTTTCCACCAAGTGGCAGCTAGGCATTTTTATGGAAAAAATGTAGAGGTGATTCCTTGTGATACATTTAGAGAAGTTGTAAAAATTGGATCAGATAAAAAACTTTCTGATGGAGCTGTCATGGCTATTGAAAATTCCATCGCAGGAAGCATTTTGCCTAATTATAATTTGATACAAAAAACCAAACTGCAAGTAATAGGTGAAGTGTATTTATCAATTAGTCAAAATTTGTTAGCGAATCCTGGAGTGAAATTAGAGGATATCAAAGAAGTACATAGTCATCCCATGGCCATACTTCAATGTTTAGATTATTTAGAAAAATATCATTGGAAATTAGTGGAATCGGAGGATACTGCATTAAGTGCAAAGCAGGTACATCAACATAAAAGTAAACATGTAGCTGCGATTGCAAGCAAGCTTGCAGCTAATTTATATGATTTAAATGTATTAAGCCCAGATATACATACGCAAAAAAATAATATTACTCGTTTTTTGGTGATGTCACCACAAGTTGGCAAAGCTGAATTAAAAATAGATGGAGCAAACAAAGCATCCATCTATTTTCAAACAGACCATTCTAGGGGAATTTTATCAAAAGTGTTGGCAAAAATTGCAAATGGGAATGTGAACTTAAGCAAATTGCAAAGTATGCCAATTCCTGGCAGCAATTTTAAATATGGTTTTTATGCAGATCTAGAATTTGATCAACAAAAGCAAATTGAAAAAGTATTAGAAGAAGTGAAGGGGTTAACCAATAACATGAAAGTTTTTGGATTATATAAAAAAGGTAAAGTAGTAAAAGGATAATCATGGAAATGACATTATCACATAGACTAGAAGGGATTGGAGAATATTATTTTTCATCCAAACTACGTGAAATTGACGAGCTTAATAAAGCAGGAAAGCAAATCATTAATTTAGGTATTGGAAGTCCCGATTTACCTCCACATCCCGATGTGATTCAAGTTTTGCAAAATGAAGCAAGCAAGGAAAATGTACATGCTTATCAATCTTATAAAGGTTCTCCCATTTTGAGAGAAGCCATTGCTGAATGGTATCAAAAGTATTACGCGGTCTCCATAGCGCCCGCTACTGAAGTACTTCCGTTACTAGGAAGCAAGGAAGGGATCATGCATATATGTATGACCTATTTAAACGAAGGGGATCAGGTGTTAATTCCAAATCCTGGTTATCCAACGTATACAAGTGCAGTTAAATTAGCGGGAGGAACGCCGTTATATTATGAGTTGACTGCCGAAAAAAATTGGGCACCCGATTTTGAAAATTTAGAAAAATCAGATTTATCAAAAGTGAAGTTGATGTGGGTAAACTATCCACATATGCCAACAGGACAAATGCCCAGTAAACTATTATTTGAAAAAATAATAGCATTTGCTAAAAAGCATCAAATATTGATTTGCCATGACAACCCATATAGTTTCATTTTAAATGAAACACCTATGAGCTTGTTGGCCATCGAAGGGGCTAAGGAAGTAGTAATTGAATTAAACTCACTAAGTAAAAGTCAAAATATGGCTGGATGGAGAGTGGGTATGTTAATTGCTGCAGAAGAGCGAATCAATGAAATACTTAGGTTTAAATCCAATATGGATAGCGGTATGTTTTTGCCTGTGCAATTAGCAGCAGCTAAAGCGTTAAGCTTGGATCAAACTTGGTATGAGTCGGTTAATAAAATTTATCGAGCTCGTCGTGAAAAAGTATTTGAATTACTAGACGTACTTAATTGTGTATACTCAAAGGAACAAGTAGGCATGTTTGTTTGGGCTAAAATACCATCCCAATATAAAGATGGATACGCATTAAGTGATAAGGTATTGTATGATGCCAATGTATTTATTACACCAGGAGGCATTTTTGGATCTGCTGGGAATGAATACATCAGAGTTAGCTTATGTGGTTCCATTGAAAAATTTAGTGAAGCAATTAAAAGAATTCAATCATGCGTTTAGCTGTAATTGGAATTGGTTTAATGGGTGGGTCTCTAGCACTGTCTTTAAAAAAGAAAGGCTTTGTGCATCACGTGATTGGGGTTGATCCCAATGAACACCACCAAGAACAAGCTTTGGCATTGGGTATTGTAGATGAAATAATGACTTTAGATAAAGCTATTGAATCTGCAGATCTCATTGCTATTGCGACTCCAGTAAATATTGCTGAGCAGTTATTGCCAATGGTTTTAAATCAGGTAAATCAACAGGTTGTTTTTGATTTAGGCTCTACTAAAGAAAGCATTGTACACATAGCCAATGCGCACTCCAAAAAAGGAAGATTTGTTCCCACTCACCCTATGTGGGGTACCGAATTTAGTGGACCTGCAGCAGCACAGTCGGATGCTTTTGTTGAAAAAGCCACAGTGATTTGTAATAAGGAACAAGTAGATCAAGATGCATTAGAATTAGTGGAAAAATTATACCAACAATTAGGAATGCATATTTTATACATGAATGCAATCGAGCACGACATTCATGTGGCTTATGTGAGCCATATATCACATATTACTTCTTTTGCACTAGCGAATACCGTGTTAGAGAAGGAAAAAGAATCTGATGCTATTTTTGAGTTAGCGAGTGGAGGATTTGAGAGTACTGTTCGTTTGGCTAAGTCCAATGCTGAAATGTGGGTACCTATCTTTATGCAAAACAAGGAAAATGTGTTAGATGTGCTTAATGAGCATATTAGTCAATTACGAAAATTTAAAGCCAGTCTTGAAAAAGAAAACTTTGAATACTTGTTTGAGTTGATTCATAATGCGAATCAAATAAAAAGAATTTTAAAATAAATTCTTTATTAAAATTAAAAAAACATAAAATGAAGAAAACAGAAGAGATGAATAAGACGAATGAATTAATAGAAGCGGTTAAAACTAAAAAAACATTTACCGAAATAGGAATTAGTGATTCTTTAGTAAAGGCGGTGACTGAATTAGGATATACACATGCAACTGAAATTCAAGAAAGATCTATACCAGTTTTAATTAGCGGGACAAAGGATTTCATTGGTTTAGCACAAACAGGAACTGGTAAGACAGCAGCATTTGGATTGCCTTTATTACAATTAATTAAAACGGCAGAACGTTATCCACAAGCTTTAGTAGTATGCCCTACACGTGAATTATGTATGCAAATTGTAAACGAAATGAATCTGTTTAAAAAACATATTCCAGGTTTACAAGTATTAGCTGTGTATGGTGGAACGTCTATCAGTATGCAAATTAAGGACTTAAAAAGAGGGGTACAAATAGTAGTGGCAACCCCAGGACGTTTAATAGATTTAATTGAAAGAAAAGCAATTAGCTTAGAAAAAATTGAATATGTGGTATTGGATGAGGCAGATGAAATGTTGAATATGGGTTTCCAGGATGACATTGAGTTTATTTTAAAGAATACACCTAATAGAGAAAGTATATGGTTATTTAGTGCAACCATGCCTGCTGAAATTAGAAAAGTAAGCAAGCGCTACATGAAAGAGCCGGTGGAGGTGACTATTGGAAAAGTAAATGCTACCAACAAAAGCATTGATCACCAATATTATCTAACGTCAGCCCAACATCGTTATGAAACTTTGAAAAGAATCATTGATTTTAATCCAGGAATTTATGGAATCATATTTACACGAACTAAAGCGGATGCACAGGAAGTGGCACAACGTTTAACTCGTGAAGGATATGATATTGATGCGATTCATGGTGATTTAACCCAGCAACAACGTGACAGAGTCATGGGGCAGTTTAGGGATAAAAGCTTGCAATTATTAATAGCAACCGATGTGGCAGCTCGTGGAATTGATGTAAAAGGAATTACACATGTCATAAATTTTGAATTGCCTGATGATGTTGAAGTATACACACACCGAAGTGGTCGTACAGGTCGTGCGGGAAGTCAAGGGATTTGTATATCAATCGTACACGCGCGCGAATCATATCGTTTACGTCAAATAGAAAATATCAATAAATGTACTTTCCATAAGTTGGATATTCCAAGTGGTAAGGATGTTTGCCGCAAACAATTTTTCCATGTCATGGATAAGCTAATGTCTACCGATGTAAGTCATGGTGATTATGAAACCTATGTACCTATGTTGGCAGAAAAATTTGCCGACATGTCCAAGGAAGAAATTTTAAAACGTGTTGCTGCACTTGAGTTTAATCGTTTTTTAAGTTATTATGAAAATGCACAAGATTTAAATATTAGAGCGGTTGATAAGAATCGTCGTGAGCCTATGCAACAACAAGATCGTAATCGTGACCGAGGCCGCCAAGAATTTGGTGGAGCAACTCGTGGTGGTGATCGCGGTCTTCGCGGAGAGGCATCTGGTCGTGGTGCAGCAAGAGGTGCAAGTGGATACAAGCGCTTATTTGTGAACTTAGGAACCAAAGATGGTTTTTATAAAGCAAGCTTTTTGCAATTCATATTAGACATGAGTGATTTGAGAAAAGAGGTGTTGGGTAAAATTGACATGCGCGATATGAATAGCTGGGTTGAAATTGAAGCAGGTGCGGCAAAACAAATGATTCAATCTGTGGATGGTAAAAACTACAAAGGTAGACGCATTCGAATGAATGATGCTGACAGTGGTGGTCCAAGAAGAAACAATAATGAAGGATAAACAAATTAAAAAATAAAAATTAGAACGTTTAAATTGGTTAACATGGAAACTTTAACAACCCCCCAACAAGACATTAAAGAAGTATTAAAAAAGTCACCTTTGATTATATCTGGACCTTGCAGTGCGGAGACAGAAGAGCAAGTGATGCAAACTGCTATTCGCTTAGCTGCAACTGGTAAAGTGGATATTATGCGTGCAGGGATTTGGAAACCAAGAACCCGTCCTGGAAGCTTTGAAGGGATAGGGACGAAGGGTTTGCCTTGGATGCAGCAAGCAAAAAAAGAAACTGGTTTGCCTGTGGCTGTAGAAGTGGCTACTGCAAAACAAGTAGAAGATGCTTTACATTTTGATGTAGATGTTTTATGGGTAGGTGCTCGTACTACCGTGAATCCATTTAGTGTTCAAGAAATTGCAGATGCATTAAAGGGAGTGAAAGTTCCTGTGTTAATTAAAAATCCAATTAATCCAGATTTGGAATTATGGATTGGTGGAATGGAGCGTATTGCGAAAGCTGGTATTGAGGATTTGGGTTTGATTCATCGTGGTTTTAGTTCCTATGGAAATACTGAATATCGTAATGCACCAATGTGGCATTTAGCGATTGAAATGAAGCGTCGTTTCCCTGGAGTACCAATGATTAATGACCCATCACATATTTGTGGTCGCCGAGATATTTTACAAGATGTAGCTCAAAAAGCAATTGACTTAGATTTTGATGGTTTAATCATTGAATCTCATATTGATCCAGATAATGCATGGAGTGACGCTAAACAACAAATTACACCTGAGGTGTTGGCTGAAATGTTAGGTGCGATACGTTGGAGAAAAGAAGATATTGCTTCTGCCGAATACCATGCAGCATTAGAAAAATTACGTCAACAAATTAACCAATTAGATGACGAATTATTACAAGTATTATCCACGCGTATGAAAGTCGCAGAGAAAATTGGAGAGTACAAGAAAAATAATGATATCACCATTTTGCAAACCAATCGTTGGAATGAAATTTTAGAACGTGCGGTGAGTAAAGGAAACAAGGTAGGACTCAGTGAAGATTTTATTACTAAATATATGGATGCAGTTCATATGGAAAGTATCAATCATCAAAATAAAATTATGAATAGCTAGTAGCTTTATTTTAAGCTAATCTATTCTTATAAAAATTAATTCATGAAACATTGGAAAGTAAAATTTTCGTCCGGTTCTGTTGATTTTATTTTTGACGGAAAATTTTCAACAATCAATCAATGGGCAAATAAAGCAAATGCCATTTACATCACTGATGAAAATGTGTATGCCATTCATGAAAAAAAATTTAAGGGTAAAAAAACAATTATAATCCCTTCAGGTGAAGAGCATAAACAACAATCTACTGTAGATTTTATTATTGAAGCTTTGTTGAATTTTGGTGCCACACGTGACACTACACTTATTGGAGTAGGCGGTGGTGTTGTGACAGATATGGTGGGCTATGTTGCAGGGATTTACATGAGAGGGGTGTCGTTTGGCTTTATACCTACCACTATTTTAGCTATGGTGGATGCATCTGTAGGAGGTAAAAATGGGATAGATGTAGGGCTTTATAAAAATATGGTAGGGTTGATTCGTCAACCTTCATTCATTTTTTACGATTATGATTTTTTAAATACACTTCCCGAATACCAATGGCAAAATGGGTTTGCTGAAGTGATTAAACATGCAGTCATTAAAGATGCTAAAATGATGCAGGAATTAGTGCAACATGATATTCCATTTTATCAAAAAAATAAAAGAGCATTAGCATCTTTGTTAGAAAGA
>JAFMJX010000103.1 GCA_017853235.1 Chitinophagaceae bacterium
TTGGAATTCAAATAATTTTTTAGCTTGTTCTACTTCTTCTTTAGATAAAACTGAATCAGCATTTTCTTGTTTGTCAATTAAATTATCCACTACATCTGCATCCACACGAACAAATTGAACTCCCTCCCACTTCATCTCTACGTTGTTGATGAAAGCAGCATCTACCATAGTTTCTAATTTTACCACCTTATATCCTTTAGTTACTGCAGCTTGCACAAAAGCGTCTTGTTGAACCGGATTGGTGGTATATAATAAAACTTGTTTGCCATCCTTATTTTTTTGATTGGCCTCGGTTGCTTTTTTATACTCATCTAAAGTATAAAAAGTGCCAGCAGCAGCGGCGTCCTCCATGATTAAGAACTTATTCGCCTTCTCTAAAAACTTATCGTCTGTAATCATACCATACTTAACAAACAAACCAAGGCTTTCCCATTTTTCCTCAAATGACTTACGTTCATTATTGAAAATTTCCTCCAATTTATCAGCCACTTTTTTAGTGATATGAGCATTGATCTTTTTAACATTTGGATCCCCTTGTAAATAACTTCGACTTACGTTTAATGGAATATCTGGACTATCAATCACCCCATGCAACAACATTAAAAATTCAGGTACAATATCCTTTACTTCATCTGTTACAAATACTTGATTGCAGTATAATTGAATTTTATCTTTTTGGATTTCAAAACTCTGTTTGATTTTAGGAAAATACAATACCCCTGTTAAATTAAAAGGATAGTCTACATTTAAATGAATCCAAAACAAAGGAGTCTCTCCAAATGGATAAAGTTCTTTATAAAAATTCTCGTAATCTTCTTTGGTTAATTCCGAAGGCTTACGCACCCATATTGGATTGGTGTTATTAATAGACTTTTCAGCCTCAGGTTCTTTTCCTTCCTCTTTTTTAGGTGCTTCCGCATTTGCATCTTTAAAATAAATGGGGACAGGTAAAAATTTACAAAAACGTTCTAAAATAGATTTTACACGATGAGACTCTAAAAATTCAGCGCTTTCTTCGTTAATATGTAAAACAATTTTAGTTCCTCTATTGCTATAATCTACTTCATATAATTCATATTCGGTACTTCCATCACAACTCCAAAATACTCCAGGAGCATCTTTGTGACTTTTTGAGTAAATATCCACTTTGTCACTCACCATGAACGCACTATAAAATCCTAAACCAAAATGACCTATGATACTTGCGTCTTTGTATTTGTTAACAAACTCTTCGGCACCACTAAAAGCGACTTGATTGATATATTTGTCCACCTCTTCTCCTGTCATACCAATTCCATTATCAATGATTGACAATGTTTTTTCTTTGGCATCCAATACCACTTCAATACGAACATCACCTATTTCCCCTTTAACTTCCCCTTTAGAACTAAGGGTTTTTAATTTTTGAGAAGCATCTACCGCGTTACTCACTAATTCACGTAAAAATATTTCGTGATCACTGTACAAAAACTTTTTAATGATAGGGAAAATGTTTTCCGTCTGAACTCTTATTTGACCTTTTTGCATAATAGATAATATTTGACTATTTGTATAGCAAACTAAATACCAAAAGAAAAATGCTGACAGGATGGCAAGTAAACCCCTTACTGAGGCCTATTTTGCAGCCATGCCATACCGGTACAACGTTTATTTTTTAACAAAATGTCACTTGTGTCTCTAATAACCAACTGTTTTTCATAGTTGTAGACCGAATAAATACCCCTCACTTCTCCATTTCCTGTTGGCGTTTTGATGTCCGCAAAGTCGGCATATCCACTAGTCCTTAAATAAATGGTTCCACTAGTGCAAAATTTCAAGGCCCGACTCATCCCTAATTTGTTTTTTTTATCTGCATAGGTTTGTGCCGTATCAGTGGCTCCAAATTCGACCCCCGTGACATGTATAAATCTTGCCTGTAAACTGTCTGATAAATTTTTAAAGGACACTTCCAAAGGGGTCAATGAAACGTGATTTTTTATAATAGTGATGTATTTATCAAATAACGGGATGGGAATTCCAGTGGTAAGTAAACTGCCCGAACTAGTATCTACAGTCGCTGATAATTGAACCATTCTTCTATAATCTGTTAGCCACAAATTTTGCAAACGAATACGAACAAGGGCTCCAACAGGATAAGATTGATATAAGCTAACTCCATCTAGTTGCAATACAATTCCTCCAGTACTATCTTGAATAATAATCGATTTATAAAAATTATCATGTTCGTCATTGGCAATAATCACTCCTTCAATGATATAGGTGTGGGTCATTACCTCAGTAGCGTTCATGATATGTAATTTTCTAAGATTTTTAATAGAAAGTAAAGTATCTGAATTTATTTCCGCAATATTTACGGCATAGGCATTTTGTTTTAAACAAGCAGCTAATAGAAAAAAAGAAGCAATTCCTACTAGTACTTTAAATGCCTTTGGACCTTGTTTGGGTGCATATAAATACTGGGGATTTTTTAAATAAGAAATAGATTTCATAAATTTTTATTGAATGGTGATTTGAATTCCTGCTGTACAAGTAACCCCTTGATCATACAAGTACTTCATTGGAAATTTTTCCAACTTATTGCCTATATAATCATAACGAGACTGCTCAAAAACCAATATAGGTATGAGTGTGTTGAATATATTTTTAATACTTAAACTACACTTGACTGTAGTTTTCTTGACACCCCAATGCATCTGCGCATTCTTTGAAATAAAACTATTCCAAACCATTTGATTGGGAAGCCAATAAGGTGCCATCAAATTATTGAGTGAATTAGGTTCCTGAATGATATGCAACAACTCTTGCGACCTTCTAAAAGGGTTAAAATTAGCAGATCTTTTAAGTGCGTACACCCCGGTAATACCGAACCTAAATGAAAAGTTAGGCTGGTACACCAATGAAATGGCATGTACCATTTGAGGACTTGAGGTTGCCGGCATATTCTTCAACAATAAGGATCCCGATTCTACTTTAAATAAATCATTGGTCATTTTGAATTCATACAATGGATTATTGGTGATAACATAATCATTCCAAGTACTAGCCCATATAAATTGAATACTACTTGAAATGTTTTTTTCACCACTCCATTCTATCCCTTTGAAATTCGAATTTTTTTGACCCACCATTCCGTACACAAAAGCGCCATATTGATCATGATAAAACAAATTTTTTTCAGTTTCATTTTTGACACTCCTTGTATAGATAGAAAGGTCCCATTTAGAAGAAACCGATCGGTAGTAAATGGAAAAGACAGCTCCTTGCACTACCTCAGGTAATAGAAAACTAGCAGTTGCATCATGCAATGAAGGGTCCAGATAAATCTCATTTGAAATTGGGGCATTTGTTTGCTTTTGTAAGATGAGGTTGGCATACCATTTTCCTGAAAATTTATATACGTATTGACCTTGGATTTGAAATTCTGGAAAAAACAATGGAAAAGATTTGCCCAATGAACGATTGGGGAACAACCCATTTTGAAGTAACCCTATTCGTTGAAAAATATTTTGTGCTGCTTCGTAACGAAGACTAATTTCATGTTTCAAAAATTCTTTTTTTACAATTGCCCAATAGTTTACTTGTTGATGAGTCAAAACCGCATCGCTACCCCATTGATCTCCTTTTTTTATTTTACGATTGGGATGTTGAATATCATTTTGAAAATTATTTTCTGAACCATTATCATCTACCCAGCCATTATAATTATAAAAAAAATCTCCTCCTATTAAATTTTCCATGATGTTGTAACTGCGAACTTTATTCATGGATAACTGCATGCCCACTTGAGCTTGTATATAAGGTGTCATAAAATAGGACCCTAGTAAGGAAGCCTTTACAATTGAAATCTCAGACATTTTTCGATTGATGATATAAAAAGATCTTTTTAAAATATTGGATTGATTAATTTTTTCAAGTGCGTCATAATTTATTTGCAATGCTTGTGGATGTGTTAGAAAAAATTGAGTTAACTGATTCCGCATCAAACTATCCTTGCTATAACTTGGCAGGTATTTGTAATAATCAGGACGAGGATCCATCGTATTTGTCCAATCTAATTGAGTTTGAGATTGGATCCCATAAGCACCGCCTATGTTTGCTTGCAAAAAACCATTGGGTGCCCATTTTTTTTCATATTGAATCGTACTCATTGGTATTGCGGAGGATTTAGTTCCTGCATACCATAGCCGACCTTTATACCAACCTTGATTAGGATTATAATTACGTTGATGTGATAGATTAAATGCTTCTTGCACAGAAGGGCTTATTTTTCCTTGAGAAGATGGATTCCACCATATACTCCAACTAATAGTCTGTTCTTTTTTAAAAAATTTTTGAGCATTTAATAAAACGCCACTGCTCTTTTTAAACCCAATAGGAAGTAAACCCAATGGGGCTTGTTGCCAAGATGCGAAAAGTTGAAAGGCCCAGAAATTAGTACGTCTTTTTTTGACCAACCATCCACTTTTGTAATGCAGCCAATATTCTTGCACAAATGAACTATTCGAAAATCGCATACCAGCATTGAGACTTGAGGGAGCGTTTCCAACACTACTGTTTAGCTGTCCTTCCCAACTATTTACTAACCCATTGGGATTCCCAATTTCTACATTAACAATTTGGAAAGCCTTATACAAACTAGCATAAGCAAGCGAAGCACTCCAACCAGATAAAGACGACTTCCAATTCAACCCATCAATTTTCGTAGCATCATCCATTTTGCCTCTTACATTCCAGTGAAAAACATACCCATTCAACTTTGCCAAACTTGGCAATGGCATTGAAGTTGATTTTAATAAAGTTGGCACCCAATCTTCTTGATAATCTTGTCGAGTCAATACGTTTTTTTGAAAAACCTCTTCTTCAATTTGGCACCATGCCAGTTTTGGAATAAAAATCAAACACATGATTAAAATAATGATGCGCATTGAATTTGATACTTTGAAACAGCTTCTCAATAGACTCATAAAATAAATGGCGTTTTAAATTACAAGTCAGCAATTTGTAGTTTCTGTGTCGTAAAAAAATTTCGGCAATTACGCTGCAACAAAAAATAAAAAAACATACACTTGCTGCCTTATAAAAAATGCCAAATAAAATTTGAAATACATTATGATTTTCTATAAAATTTTGATTTTCCCAGCCTTTTTAGCAGTGTTGCTTTCCCCCTTCATAAGCTCATCACAAACAGTGATTGTAGGATTTTACAATTGTGAAAATTTTTACGACACCATTGATCAACACAATATCATAGATGAAGAATTTACGCCTCAAAGTAAGAAAACATATTCTCAACTAAAATTTCAAAACAAAATAAACCACTTGGCATCTGTAATAAATGGAATGGGGCAATTAGAAACCGCAAAAGGAATTGCCCTTTTAGGTGTTGCAGAAATTGAAAACAAAATGGTTTTACAACAACTTGTAGAAAGCCCCCTTTTAAAAAAATATCACTTAAAATTTATTCATTTTGATTCCAAAGATGCAAGAGGTATAGATGTGGCCCTTATATACAACCCAAGCTTTTTTACTCCATATCAATTTCGCCCTTACTCTTTAACAGACAGCTCACATTTCCAAGATTTTGCCACCAGAGATATTTTATATGTACAGGGCTTATTAGATAAAACATGGGTGCATATATTAGTCAACCATTGGCCCAGCAGAAGAGGCGGTGAAAAACAATCAACAAACAAGCGTTTATGGGCGGCCACGGTTTGTAAAAAAATCATAGATAGTATAGAAGCACAAGATCCTCTTGCAAAAATCATAGTAATGGGCGACTTTAATGACAATCCAAATAATAAAAGTGTGCAACTGCTGCGTTTACAAAATCCTTATTTTGATTTATTTCAAAAAGGAGTAGGTAGTATCGCCTATCGCGATGTTTGGAATTTATTTGACCAAATCCTCCTAAATCGAGCATGGGAAAATGGAATTCCAGGAAAGCCCATCCAAAAAGGAATCAAGAACAACATAGTGGAACAGTTAAAAAACGAAGCAGAATATAGGTCTATCAAAGCCTTATTTGATTTAACATATTATAAATCAATCATTTATAACAATTTTGGTCTACAAGAACGGGCAGGAAGATACAAGGGATACCCCAAAAGGACCTGGAATGGGGATCAATTTAACAATGGCTTTAGCGACCACTTCCCTGCAGTCACAATTTTTAAGGTAAAAACTGCCGAAATCGCAGTAAAATAACGTACCTTCGCCGTCCCAAATCAGTTTTGGCTGATTCATTCCATTGAGTTGGGATGTCCACTGGGAAAAACCAATTATTTAACCACAAAATTCAAGTAATGAACAATTACGAATTAATGGTGATTTTTACACCGGTTTTATCTGAAGATGATTTTAAATCAGCTCAGAAAAAGTATCAGGATTTCATCAAAGAAAATGGTGGCGACACTGTTGCATCAAATCCATGGGGTTTAAAATCACTTGCTTATCCTATTGATAAGAAAACGACTGGTATCTACTGGATACTAGAATTCACAGCTCCAGCTACAGTGAATGAAAAATTGAAAGTTCAATTTTTACGTGACGAACAAATCATGCGTCACATGATTACAAAACTTGACAAGTACGCAGTTGAGTATAACCACATTA
>JAFMJX010000104.1 GCA_017853235.1 Chitinophagaceae bacterium
ATGGTCACATAACGCATTAACTTTTCTGCTACATTTAATTCACTAAAAGACATTGTGTTAATTTTAATTTGAAGTTAGGATGTATTACGGGAATAAAAAAGGCTCCTTTTTCAAGAAGCCTTTGTATGATTCAAACAAAATAATAAAATACTGATAGACTCATTTGTTTTGCTTATTCACATCAAAATTAGGGCATGATAATTTTTGAAGGTGAATCGATGCTGACCAACTCTAAATCAAAAGTTAAATCCTGACCAGCTAAAGAATGATTGGCATCTAAAACCACTACTTCTTCTTTTACTTCAACTACCATGACTTGGAATTGTTGACCTTGTCCATTATTCATTGTTAAAGCCATTCCTACTTCAGGATTTAAATCGGGTGGAAATTGAGTTTTTGGAAACTCTACAATCATTTCGGGTTGCTTTGGACCATAAGCTTCCATAAAAGGTATATGAACTGTTTTTTTCTCACCTACAGTCATTCCTAATACTCCACTATCAAAACCAGGTATCACCATTCCTGAACCCACTTCAAATTCCAGTGGGGCTCTTCCTTGAGATGAATCAAATGTCTCACCACTAGCTAATGTACCGTGATAATGCACTTGAATGGTATCCCCATTTTTTACTTGTTGCATATTGTTTTTTTTAAATAAAGCACCTAGGGTGCAAAGGGCAAAAGTACATAATTATGCCAGATAAACTAACTTTGCCCTATGGACAAAAAACCAAGGATTGTTTTCATGGGTACTCCAGCATTTGCAGTGGCTTCACTTGATGCACTCATTCAAGCCAAAATGAATGTGGTTGGTGTTGTTACAGCTCCTGATAAACCAGGAGGCAGAGGTATGCAGTTACAACAAAGTGCTGTTAAGCAATATGCATTGGAGCATCATTTGCCCCTATTACAACCCGAAAAATTAAAAGATCCTGCATTTTTTGAAGCATTAGCTAAATGGGAACCCACCATTCAAGTAGTGGTGGCTTTTAGAATGTTGCCCGAAAAAATTTGGTCTTTCCCTCCCATGGGAACCCTAAATGTACACGGATCCTTACTCCCTCAATACCGTGGTGCCGCTCCTATCAATTGGGCGATTATTAATGGGGAAACTGAAACAGGAGTCACCACTTTTCAATTGCAACACGCGATAGATACTGGCGCTATTTTGATGCAAGATAAAATTGCCATTTCAGAAAATATGACGGCAGGAGAACTTCATGATAAGATGATGCTGGTAGGTGCGCGTTTGTTAGTAAAAACACTGGATGGATTAATGAATCATTCACTTGTTGCGACTTCACAAGAAGAAATGATCAGTGAAAAAAACATTTCACACGCACCAAAAATTTTCACAAAGGATTGCGAAGTAGATTGGAATTTATCAGTACAACAAATACATAATTTAATTCGAGGATTGGCTCCTTTTCCTGGTGCTATTACTAAAGTAGAAGGGAAAACGGTAAAATTATATTCCACCAGTATTGAATTAGCTCATCCTATTGAAAAGCCTGGAACTTGGATCACAGATGGAAAAACCTATGCGAAATTTGCCTGCAGTAATGGTTACTTACTATTGAATGATATTCAATGGGAAGGTAAAAAAAGAATGCCTATTGCTGATTTCTTGAGAGGTTATCGACCTGCTTAATTTTTCAAAAATGCATTAGTAAATTCTTGTAATGTCACAATACCTTCCTGACGCCATACTTCTTTTCCATTTTTATAAAGTACAAAGGTGGGTAAGGATTCGGAATGAATTGATTTCATTACATCTACATCATTTCCTCCATCCACTGCTAAAAAATAATAAGCCTTTTTTGATTTGTTTTTTAATTCAGCTAACACAGGTAACATTTTACGACAAGGCGGGCACCATTCTGCACCAACATCTACTAATACCCACTCGTTATTTTTTATAGTTTTATTAAAATCTTCCACACGCATTTGAGGTTTATTTCCAGAGCCGTCCACTGGAAATCCATTCATTTTCCAATTACTCATACCTCCTTCTAAATTAACTACCTTAAAACCTTGTTGTATTAAATAATTTTGAGCAGCAGCACTTCGTCCACCTGCTTGACAATAAACATATACAGTTTCGCTTTTATCTAAGTGCTGAGTTCTGTTGGCAAATTCCTTGGGATCCATCCAGTTGGCTTGTAAAGCATGCTGAATATGTCCTCCATTAAATTCATTTGCAGTTCTTACATCTAGCACTTGTGCATGAGGAGTCGCAATAGCTTGTTTAAATGCCGCCGCGTTAAGGGTTGTATTATTTTGAGCAAAAGTGCTCCATGAAAAAGCTAGGAAAAATAAGGCGCTAGTGAATATTTTATTCATCTTGACTAAATTGATATGAAAATTAAAATGTTACTTTAAAAATTATTGCCATAGTTAGCATTAATAAGTAACAGATATAGGAAAAGTTTTGTTGTTTTTATTTACGCCAAGAATGGCTGCAGCAGCATCACTCAAACGATATTGAATTGAATTACTTACTTCGGGCAAAGCGTTAATTACTTTTGCAAAAATAATTTTTAAATCGGCTGTCGTCACTTTTACAATGGTGCCAACAGGAATTTCATTGGTTAATATGTAAAACTTTTTATCCTGCCATCCACTAATACTTTTAAAAACCGAAGCGGTTCCTTCTAAGGTTTGAAAAGAAGCAGACCTTTTTTGTTCTGTGAACATAGTTGCAAAGTAACCTTGATCAACCGTAGTGTTATTTGAAATGTTTTGAAGTAAAACATAACTACGATGTATACTATCTGTTATTCTCTCTTTTTCTTTATTGGAAGCAATAATTTGAAGTGTATTATTGCGAATGCTATCTTCCTTTGCACTTGCTATATAACGTTTGGAGGAATTGCCTTTTTTGGAAGAACGAAGTTTGGATCCTTTTTTAAAGGATTTCTTTCCAGAAGTTGCACTATTCACTCCTTTTTTAACCCCTTTACTTGATCTCTTTTTAGATTTGGAAATTGAGGTATGTTTTTTTGCTTTGCTTTGGGCATAAACAGTCACTTGCGTGATAAGCAAAGTGCATAAAAAGAACCCCAAAAAGCATTTCTTAAACATCCTGCAAAGGTACTAAAAGGAAGTCTAAATAAAAGTATAAAATTGTAAATTACAATTAATTATAATATTTAAAAACTAGTAATTCAATATTCTCCACTCATTTGGATAATAATTATTGCACCTTTGAGGAAGTATTTTTGCCCATCCTAAACCTATATTTTGGAAGGTCATAAGTGTCCAACCTTTTGGGCCCTCCATTTGAAGGGAGGCTCTCCTTAAATAATCTAATGCTTCTTTTATATTCAATTCATGTCTTTGATACGGCAATGTTGCCCAATAACTCATTGCTAATTGATGCGCAGGAATAAGGTCCTTTCCTTTTATTTCACCAATGGACATACCCATTTTTTTGACATACCAATGACTCAATAATATACGTAATTCATTTTCATATTTAGACGGAATGGCAATGCATTCTGACTGATGTGAAATAAGTTGGTACCCTTGAGGTAATTCAAAGTGATTTTGAATGACATTAATTTCATTTTTTGTTAAGGGTGTGAAATTAAAATGTGCCGTGCTGTAGTAATTGGATGTATCTTCTATTTTTTGAAAGATGCTGATAAAAAAACCTTCTCCTTTCACTTGATCAGGATAAAAGCGATAACCTATTGCATGATGTATTTCACTTTCAGTTGTTACAATATTCCATGATGCAGGAATAGGAATAGACACATTTTGAAAACCAGGTATGGATGCAATATGATCCATTATTTTTTCATCCTCCTCCATAGAATAAGAACAGGTGGAATAAATCAAATATCCTCCTTGTTTTAATGCAGCTGCTGTTTCTTCAACGATTCTCTGTTGTCTCAAACTACAATGTTGCACATTTTCTTCACTCCATTCTTTTATAGCATCAGGATCCTTTCTAAATAAACCACTCCCACTGCAAGGAGCGTCAATTAACATCAAATCAAAAAACTGAGGCAAGGACGCAAAATGTGACGGATCATTTTGTGTCACTACCGTATTGTCTGCACCCCATTTGGTAAGATTCTCAACTAAAATTGCATTCCTGCTTTTTATAATTTCATTAGAAATGATCAATCCGTCATAAAAGTAATTGGCAAGTAAAGTGGATTTACCTCCTGGTGCTGCACATACATCTATTACTACACTTTGACTTGGAATTTTGAGTTGCTCTAAAATGTATTGAACAAACATACTACTGGCTTCTTGAACATAATAAGCCCCTGCATGCCACAAAGGATCTAACACAAAGGAAGGTCGCTCTTTTAAATAAAAGGCATTGCGACACCAAGGAACAGTTTCAACATTTGTTTCACTATCATTAAGATGTAAAAAAGAATGGGCACCGGAATCCCATTTTTTAAATTGATTCCTTCTTATAGAAGTAATTGCCTGAGAAGTTTCATGCACTCGCTTAAAGGATTCCAATTGAAATCCTGGTGTATTTTGTAGTGAATTTAAAAAAGATGCGGGTAACAATATATTTTCTTTATTGATTGAAATGATGTCTGTTTATTTTCCCATTTAATAGCGAATCATAAAATGTTCTTTTTGTTTATTTTCTTTTCTAAAAAAGACAACACCCAAAAAGAACAAGTCAATACTCAATGTAACTTTAGGATGATTTTTGATCTCATTCCAGGCCTTTTCCATTTCGGCGCTCCAATAAATATCGTCAAAAATAAGTACCGATTGTTCATTTACTTTTTCCAACAAACTATTAAAATATTGCATGGTTGGCTCATAACGATGGTTGCCATCAATATATACTAAGCCAACAGTATCTATTTCACTTAAATACGCGGGCAAGAGTTGAGCGAAATCACCTTGTCTCAAATTTAATTGTTGATACCCCATCTCATTAAAATACTCTTGAGCCATGCGTGCTATAGCAGGCGCACCTTCCATTGTAACTAATTTACCATGTTGCATCCCTTCAAACAAATAAGAAGTAGTCACGCCAAAAGAAGTTCCCATTTCAAGTACCTCATTGGGAGCAACATCCAATACCATACGATATAATAATTGCGCAATTTTAGGCGGCTTTAATGCAGATTGTGCCATCAAACGTATACTTCTAATTTTATAAGAAGATTGACGCGATCCAGCTCCTAAATCAAGCACTTCTATTTTAGTTGTATTCTTTTTCAACGCATCGCGATGCTTTTCTATCGTTTGAAAATTGGAGGGAAGATTTTTTCCATTCAACACTTTCCGCACCCATTGATACACAAAAGGAGAATGAATACCATGCCCCTTACCATTAGAAGCTTTGAGATAATAATTAAAATATTTGAATGCTAATGTGAGCGTAGAATACATAATATTATTTTCTTTGCCAACATTCAAAATCAAATGCAAAAGCATGTTTTTCGTCGGCACTCACTTTTTCAGAACTAAGTAATGACCATGTATTCAAAGAAAGCTCAGGGAAAAAAACATCTCCCTCAATATGCGTATGCACCCTGGTAAGCCAAATTTTTTGAGCCAAGGGTAAAGCTTCTTGATATACTTGCCCACCACCAATCACCATGAGTTCTTTATAGTCTTGTTCTGCAGCAACTTTTATCGCTTCTTGGATTGAATTGACCACAACAGCTCCTTCTAACACTAAATTTTTTTGTTGTGTTAATATTATATTTAAACGCCCTGGCAATAATTTACTTCCTAAGGATTCAAAAGTTTTTCTTCCCATTAAAATAGGCATCCCCCATGTTGTGTTTTTGAAAAAACGCATGTCCTTGGGTAAGTGCCAAAGTAATTGATTATCCTTGCCAATGGCATTGTTTTGAGAAGCTGCTACAACAAGGGTAATTTTCATTTTATAAATTTTATTAAACCGCTACAGGGGCTTTAATGGAAGGATGTGCATTATAATTTTCCAATGTGAAATCACTATACTCAAAGGAGAATATATCTTTTACCTCTGGATTTATTTTCATTGTGGGTAATGCAAATGGTGTTCTTGATAGTTGTAATTGTGCTTGTTCCATATGATTGTTATACAAGTGAACATCACCAAAACTATGCACAAAATCACCGTATTGTAAATCACAAACTTGTGCAATCATCATGGTTAATAACGCATAAGAGGCAATATTAAATGGAACTCCTAAAAACACATCAGCACTTCGTTGGTATAATTGACAACTTAATTTTCCATCTGCTACATAAAACTGAAACATATTGTGACAAGGCATTAAAGCCATCTTTGATAAATCGCCCACATTCCAGGCACTTACTATCAAACGTCTGCTATCAGGAGTCGTTTTAATTTGTTGAATTAATTGTGAAATTTGATCAATGACTACCCCATTTGGAGCTTCCCAACTACGCCATTGTTTTCCATAAACAGGACCTAAATCTCCGTTTGCATCTGCCCATTCATCCCATATACGAACCCCATTATCTTTTAAATATTTGATATTGGTATCCCCTTTCAAAAACCAGAGTAATTCGTGAATGATACTTTTTAAATGTACTTTTTTGGTGGTCACCAAAGGGAATCCTTCTTGTAAATTAAAACGCATCTGATACCCAAAACAA
>JAFMJX010000105.1 GCA_017853235.1 Chitinophagaceae bacterium
CGGAGAATTTGAATAAAGGGAAGATGAACTTCAATCCAATTTTCAGGAATATATCCAGTTGTAAGGTTGCCCATACAAAAACCCCAAATCATGAGAATGCCAATAATAAGGAGTCCTTGAATTTGAAAATTTTTGATATACCTATTGTTCAAATAATATCCTATCAAACTAATCAATAAGAGTCCAAATGAAATTTTTGGAAGCAATTGAAGCCCATTTGACTCGCTCTCATACTGAAGCAGTAATCCCATACAAATACACAAGGAAACAAATAGCAAGGGATGTTCTGCCTTCCAATGTGCTAAGGATTTTTCCATGAAGGAATAGTATCCTTCATTTCGATCAAATATTTTTCGGAAAATACGGGGCAATACCAATTTTTGACTCAATAAAAAACCCAGTTCATTTAACTGTTTTCCCCTATTAAAAATACCACCAACTTTTTATGCAAATCAGGAAGATGTGTTTTCCAGTGACTTGCGGTGGCGGTTATAATACTTTCATGAGGTCCCGTGATGTCTACACCAATACAGATTTTTGTGGTAGGGTGTAAATTTTGAAGCAGGGCTTCTAATAGCTGGTTGTTGCGATAAGGAGTCTCAATAAAAATTTGAGTACAACCTCTTTGTTTGGCGTCTATTTCTAAAGATTGAATTTTTTTCTTTCTTTCCACCGAGTCAATGGGTAAGTATCCATGAAATTGAAATAGTTGTCCATTCATACCACTGGCCATCAAGGATAATAAAATTGAAGAAGGCGCAAGGTATGGTTTTACGATCGCACCCATATTTTGTGCCGCCGCAACCAATTGTTGTCCAGGGTCGGCAATCCCTGCACATCCTGCCTCAGAAATAATACCAATATTTTTACCTTCTTGTAATAGTTGTGTAAACACTTGAATTTGTGTTTGCTCTATTTTATGAATAGGATGCCATATGTAGTTATCAATCACCATTTCCTTCCATACCTTTTTAAAAAATCGACGTGTAGTTTTTTCGTTCTCTGCAAAAAAAGCATCACAGTGCTGTATCCATTCTTTTGTATTTGCTGGGATACTTTCCCAACCTTCTTCATGCAACAGCATGGGTAATAAATATACTTTTCCTAAATTCATTAATTATTATCTTTTACTTCTTGTGTATTTAAATGGGCAGCAATGAGCGCGTAAAATGGAGCAGTCATCCAGCCTATGATTGGCAATAAATGGATAAGATAAAAAACAATACCATTGCCTATAGGTAAGCCTTTGTGGTTTCCAACATAAGTGGCAGAAGCAATTTTACTTTTCTTTTCCGTTGCCAAACCATAATCCAACATGCCATATCCTAAAAAATAACATTCCATAAGTATGGTAAAAATGGGTGTGAACCATCCTATTAAAGGAATCGAACAAAATAAAACGATTGGTATTAAATACACCGTTTGCCAAAGCAGATTGGTTACATTTAATAGCAGCGCACGTTTTATTAATTTCTTATATGCATCTTGATCAAAAACAAAGGGTTCGTTTTTTTGAATCGCATCTATTTTTAAATGTAAATAAGAAAAGAATGGTGAAAATAAAAGCAGGAATAAATATTTGAATAGTGCAAAGTAAAATAAAAATAAAGTAAACCAAAGCCAGAAGCTTCCCATTGTTATAAAAAATCCTAACCAATCGCTACTAATACTATCTAGCCAAGTTTTTAGTCCTGTTTTTAAAATAATCCATTCGATAAAATTACTTGAAGTGGCTCCAAAATAATTCATGCCAACAATAAATAGAACTGCATAAATAATACCTGGAATGATCATCCATTTCCACAATTTGTGTTGTAGAATAAAACGATGAGCTAAAAAATAAGCTCTGATAGATAAAATGAGTTCCTTTAACAAAGGGCTGGTTTTGTAATAAAGATACGAACTCCCAATTTAGGATTGCATTTTAGTCCCATATGCTAGGTCGCCTGCATCTCCTAAACCAGGTACGATATAGCTTTTATCGTTTAAAGTGTCATCAATATCTCCACACCAAATAGGGATATTTTTGCCTAAGGCTGCTTCTACTGTTTCAATCCCTTTTTTACTTGCAATTGCTACTGCAATATGAATTTCCTTCGGCTTTTGTGTTTTAGTGATTGCCTGAATCGTTTCCACTAAGGAAGCTCCAGTAGCTAACATAGGATCCGCTACAATCAAAATACGATTGTTTAAATCGGGGCAACTTAAATATTCTATGCTTATTTCAAAACTACCATCAGGATGATGTTTGCGATAAGCAGATATAAATGCATTGTCCGCTTTGTCAAAATAATTTAACATTCCTTGATGTAATGGCAATCCTGCTCTTAGCACAGTAGCAATAACAGGCTGCTCCGCTAACACTTTAGAATCATGAATGCCTAATGGGGTAGTGGTAGCGTTTAATTTGCTTGGTAGCCCTTTACTCATTTCATAAGCAATCACTTCTCCAATGCGTTCTATATTTCTTCTAAAGCGCATCCTATCTTTTTGAACAGATACATCTCTAATTTCTGCTATCCAATTACTTAATAAACTGTGCTTTTCGCTCAAATGATGTACCATACGATGCTTATTTTTTTCAAATCTAAGTTTCTTCTATCAAAATTAAAATAATTTAAACTGATCTCCATCAAACAAGCCTTTGTCACTTAATTTCAAATGAGGAATCACTAATAATGCCATGAAACTAAGTGTCATAAAGGGGGACCCCAAGGAACTTCCTAAATCCTTGGACATTTTATCAATAATGGTATAATCGGCTGCTACTTGGTATGGATCTTGATGACTCATCAATCCAGCCACAGGCAGTCCTAATACATTTTCGGATTGGGCTGTAACACAACTCACTCCTCCCTTTTCTTGTATGACTAAATTAATAGCTTTTGCAATACTTTCATCTTCTACTCCTATGGCAATTATATTATGACTATCATGAGCCACGGTAGAAGCGATAGCGCCTTCTTTAAACCCAAAATTTTTAATAAAAGCAATTTTTGGAGGTGCTTGAAAATATCTATTATAAACTACCATTTTTAAAATATCGGTTTGTGTGTTGGAAATCAATAAATTATTTTCAATGCATGGAGTACACCATAAACAATTTGTAATCAATTGTCCGTCGATGGCTTGGATAACAGGGATCAATCCTTCATTTTGAGGATATTCTTTTGGGCTCAATTGAAGATGTGCAACATCAATGGGACTGGCGTCAAATTGATTGATGGCCTCTTCGGCAATATGCGGAATCAAACTTTTTCCTTCAATAGCTACTAATTTTCCCTTGATATAAGTTTGAAGCACTTCAAATTGGACCAAATCTTTTACTACAATAAAATTAGCAGGATCCTTGGGCAGCAACATGCCTGTGGGAAGTTTATAATGTATGACCGGGTTGATGCATGCGGCTCTTAAAATATTAAAAACGTCAAGTCCCTTAGCTACCGCGCGTGCACACAATTGATTGATATGTCCTTCCACCAAACTATCAGGATGCTTATCATCGCTGCACAACATCATCATGTGAGGATGATCATCTATTAATTCATATAAAGCTTCAAAATTTTTTGCAGCACTTCCTTCTCTAATTAATATTTTCATGCCATAGCTTAATTTGTCAATGGCTTCTTCTATCGTAAAGCATTCATGATCGGTACTAATACCTGCTTCGATATATTTTTTGGCATCTTCGCCTCTTAATCCAGGTGCATGCCCATCCACAGGTTTTCCTGCTTTATGTGCTGCTCTTATTTTTTTCATGACTTCGGAATCAGCATATAACACTCCTGGAAAATTCATCATTTCACTTAAATAGAAAATATCTTCCAAAGCAAGTAGCTGGCTTACTTGATCACTATCAATAGCGGCACCCGCAGTTTCAAATGCGGTGGCGGGTACACAACTTGGTGCACCAAAGAAAAAATGAAATGGAACTTTTTTGCCATTCTGAATCATATAATGAACACCTTCCATTCCGCACACATTTGCGATTTCATGAGGATCACTGATAGTGCCAATAGTTCCATGTGTGACGGCTATTCTAGCAAAAGAGCTAGGGATAAGCATACTGCTTTCGACATGAACATGACTGTCAATGAATCCCGGCAAAATATATTGATTGGGGGCTTCAGTACACGAGGTAACACTTGCAATAATTCCGTCTTCTATAGTCACTATAGCTGGAAAAATTTGTTTGCCTAAAATATCTACATATTGTCCAGTAACCTTAAAATGGGTACTCATGGTTGTGGGGTTTATTATAAATTAAACCAGTAACTGAACTTAAAGATAAGGGCTCTATTTTTATTTTTGAATAAAGGGTCTGTAAAATAATTATCAGTGTATACTAAATAAAAATCACTCATTGGACGATATCTGTATTGTAAGCGGCTATTAATATTAAAGTTATTGCTTTGTGTATTGTATTGTATAAAGCTGGTCCAAAAAAGTTTAGTATTAAAATTGTATTCTATTCTTGGAGCTATTAACAAAAGCTTAGCAGATCCGTACGGATGTGGTAGGCTAATTTCATTGAGTTGACAATTGATGTCAATATTTAAATGCGGTTGATTCCGCCAACTTATTCCAAGCCCCCAACCTTGAACAGTACCATTATAATACTCTCCTACAAACAAACCCGCACGATAACTAAATAGTTTTCGCATATCAGAAAAATACATCAAATTGTAATTGGTGTATTGATATTTGCCAACAGGTAATGGTTTTCCATCAGCAGGTTGTGTTGCGTATAATAAATTTAAATTGTTATTGGAAGTAGTTAAACTAACCCCGGATGAATTTTTCATTTCCACACTTACTTTCATGTTTAATTCATTTTCGTTGAAAGTATTGTCTGGAGTAAAATTCATAAACTCCTCCAGGTTCAGTTGGATTCTACCAATGGGCCCTTTTGAAAAAAATATTTTATGTGAAATATTTCCAAAGAAATTTTTATAGCCTTGTCTAATTACTGTATCCCTCATGGCATCGTAATTTTCTATTCGTTGCACATATCCCATATCGGTATAGTAATTTTTTCCAACATTACCTACATAAGCCGTATAGGTAGTGTTTTTAATGGTTCTAGTGATACTAGCATCCACATATCCGTTCAAATTTTGAATGGTTGGTTTGATGGACTGATGGTAAGTGATATTTGCATTTTTTGTTCCATCGCTATTGGTATATTCTAAACTTACACCAGCATTGCGCCCATATCTGTCTAAAGGGTTGAGTGTCGCTTTTTCTTGAGAAATAAAATTTTCTCTATTTAAAAAATATCCTTTAATAACAGATCTTGCCCAAAATCTTTTTTGAATGGTGAAAGCCGTGAAGTTTTCGGGAGAATAATCTCCCTTTTTTCCAGTTTGCATATTCATCACTCCAATTCGAACACTAGGGGATAAATTCCCAGAAAGCCTTGCTCCAATTAAAATAGGAATTTGATTTCCTTGTTTATCTAATCCAATAGTTCTGGAATAAAAAGGACGATACAATGGATTCCCAAATCCTGCAAATAGGTCCGCATTTTCCATAAAAAAATTTCTTTTTTCAGGAAGGAAAATATTGAATCTAGTTAGGTTAGTGACTTGTTGGTCAATTTCTACTTGTGAAAAATCAGGATTTACCGTGACATCCATATTTAAGGAGGAATTCAAAGTAAATTTAGCATCAAAACCTGCATTGCATGTTCCGCCATGCGCATTTGCATTTTCATGATCTTGCGTCACATTACCAGTTACAAAAGGTTGTAAAATGATATTATTATTATTAGGGGGTAGATTACTTGGGAAATGGACTATTCCTGTATATCCCAAATCATAGGAATGAAAAGTAGGCACTACTCTGGTCCAACAACTGTATTCGTTGGATTTAAAATCAGCTCTTAAAAAATTAATGCCCCAAGTTCTTTGTTGCTCATTATATCTTAAGGATTTAAATGGAATGGCAATTTCGGCAATCCAATAGTCTTGATAAATTTTAGTGGCGGAGTACCATCTTGTATCCCAACTCCAAGTTGGTTTTTCTTCCCCATTGGCAGTCAATTGATCCTCAGACTGAACATTGGAGGCTGTTAATACAAAAAAGAAACCATTGGTTTTTTGATTCAAAGGGTCTAATACAATTGAAATGCCATCACTTCCTTCATAACCTACATCTCTTTTTAAGCTTTTTATAAGCTGATCCCCTTTACTATGCACAATAAAAGCGAAGTACATATTTTTATCGTCAAACGTACACATGGCTTCGGTTTCTTGTTGTGGCTTGCCAATATTATTTGGATATTTTTTATTGTCAATGCTTACTTTTTGTGCTTGTTTCCATATGGGCTCATCTAGCAAACCATCAATTTTGATTTCAGAACTTGTCGCTGTAATATTTAATTGAAATTGCTTTTGAAAATCAGAAATATTTTGACCTACTCCAGTTGTAGCAAATAATACAATAATCAAATTAAAAATTAAAAAACGTTGAATCATGTAAAATATTAAAGTGTTGCAAATATCACAGAACTTCTTAAATAATTGCATCAGATT
>JAFMJX010000106.1 GCA_017853235.1 Chitinophagaceae bacterium
AACGAACATCGTGAGCGAAGCGATCTGAGAGAGAGGGGTTAGCTATTTAGGAAACGAAGTTTGAAAAATTGAATCCTTATTTTAGTTTAAAATTTTTAATTCAATTAAATAAAGGAGGGGTTAGTTATTTAGGAATCGAAGTTTTAAAAACAGATTCAAATTCCTAGCTCAATAATTTCTCAATAGTAGGAGCAAAGTGAGTATGTTCTAAAGAATGAATTTTATTAGCAAGTGAATTAGGTGTATCAGAAGCGTCCACCGCGCAGGTTGCTTGAAAAATTATATCGCCTTCATCATAATGTTCATTCACCCAATGAATACTTATTCCAGATTCTTTTTCACCCGCAGCAATCACCGCCTCATGCACTTTAGCTCCATACATACCTTTGCCTCCATATTTTGGTAACAAAGCTGGATGAATATTTACAATGGCTTTTGGAAAAGCATGTACCAAAACTTCAGGCACTTTCCATAAAAATCCTGCCAACACAATAAAGTTGATCTCCGAATTGCGTAAGCTTTCTACATATCCAGAAGTCGAAAACTCGTTTTTATTCACGAGTAAAGTGGGTATTCCTTTTTCCTTAGCGATGTTTAATACTCCAGCTCCTGGAACATTACACACTATTAAGGACACTTTAATAGGTCGTTTTCCCGGATGCGCCACCGCCCTGGCTTCAAAATATTCAATTATTTTTTGGGCATTGCTCCCGGTTCCAGATGCAAAGATGGCTATATGCTGGGTGCTCTTTCCCATGAATCGCTTGCCCATTCTTCCCAAATACCCCTTAAAAAAGCGAAATTGCCCAGTGAAGAAACTCACAAAAATGACCGAAAATGGCCATAAAATGGTCAAAATTAGGGGATAAATGAGCCAAAATGCCCAATTTTTCTCCAAAAACACCAAATTTAGGATTTTAGAACATAGCCTTCCGCTTAGGCTCCCGCCCAAGGCAAAAGTGAGGATAATGAGCCAAAATTGAACTCCCCCTACCTTCCATTTTGTCTGTAATCGCTTTAATCCATTCATATGCTAATTTCCTTGGCGCCAAAGATGATTCTTTTTTCAAAATCCAACCCTTTTCTTCTACAAAATTCTCCCACATTCCGCTAACATTACAATATTATGACATTCGTCAGCGTTTTTTTGATAACATCCCTGAAACTCAACATTTTCAATAAAAAAAACTTATCAAAAACCTAGTATTGAATCCTATTCTTAAGTAATTTCGCACCCGTTCAAGGATATTTTTCCACACTAGACACTGTTTGTGTATATGACAATTTTAAGAAGCCTAGCTAAGATCGTTTCGATCTTCCTATTTATCACCCTTAGTTCATCTATCGGTAATCAGTTGAATGCGCAAGATGGGAAATCTCTTTTCTCCCAAAACTGTGCATCATGTCACGCCGTTAATAAAAAATTAACTGGTCCTGCACTTGCTGGTGTAGAAGATCGTTGGCCTGATAAAAAAAATCTGTATGCATGGATTAAAAACAATGCTGCATTTTTAAAAACGGGAGATGCTTATGCCAATAAGTTGTACAACGAGTACAATAAAACGGCTATGAACTTGTTTCCTAATTTATCTGATAAAGATATTGATGCCATTTTAGCTTATATCAAATCGGTGCCTGCTGCGGGTGCTGCGCCTGCTGGTGGTACTGCTACTTCTGCGGCTCCAGCCGAAGATTCTGACAGCACTTTAGTATTTGGTCTATTAACTTTAATCTTGGCGGTGGTTTCATTAATCTTATTACAAGTTAACAGCAACCTTAAAAAATTATCCGACGACAAAGCAGGTATTCCTGCTGTGGATCCTGTTCCTTTTTATCGTAACAAAGCTTACATTGCTTTCGTCTCTATTATTTTATTTATTGTAGGTGGTTATATGACTACTGTGGGTGCAATGAACTTAGGTCGCTCTAAGGATTATCAACCCGAACAACCTATCTACTATTCTCATAAAGTGCACGCTGGTGTGAATCAAATTAACTGTCAATACTGTCACACGGGTACTTACCAAGGCAAACAAGCTACTTTACCAAGTGTGAATGTTTGTATGAACTGTCACATGGCTATTAACGAATACAAAGGCGAAGCTTTAGTTCGTGAAAATGGAGATGTGGTAGATGGTACTGCAGAAATTAAAAAATTATACAAGTATGCTGGTTTCACCGAAGGTCAACCTTGGGATGCAACTCAAGCAAAACCTATTGAGTGGGTGCGTATTCACAACTTACCCGATCACGTTTACTTTAACCACGCTCAACACGTGAATGCTGGCCAAGTGGCTTGTCAACAATGTCATGGTGAGATTCAAAAAATGGGTGAAGTAAAACAATTTGCTGATTTAAGCATGGGATGGTGTGTGAACTGTCACCGCAATACTCAAGTTCAATTTAAAGACAATGGTTTTTATAGCATCTACGAAAAATTCCATGAAGATTTAAAATCTGGAAAATTAGACAGCGCTAAAGGAATCACTGTTGAAAAAATTGGCGGTACAGAGTGTCAAAAATGTCACTACTAATTAATTAAATAAGACGCGTAATATTATATATACATTATTATGGAGCAAAAAAAGCACTGGCAAAGTTTTGGAGAATTAAATAATTCTGAAGCTTTTAACGCAGAGGTTCAAAACGAGTTTAAAGAAGAACTTCCTTTTGTAGAAGATGAAACCACTCTTGAAAAAGGCGGTAGTTTTTTACAAGCAAAAGCACCTCGTCGTGACTTCCTTAAATATTTAGGTTTTAGTACTGCTGCTGCTGCAGTAGCTGCAAGTTGTGAAATGCCTATTAAAAAAGCAATTCCTTTTGCCAACAAACCGGAGGATTTAGTTCCTGGTATTGCAGATTATTATGCTACCACTTATGTGCAAGATGGGGATGTGATTAGTGTGTTAGCGAAAGTGCGTGATGGTCGTCCTATTAAATTGGAAGGAAATGATTTAAGTCCTTTAACCAATGGAGGTACTTCGGCTCGTGTGCAAGCTGCTGTGTTAGACTTATATGATACTGCTCGTTTACGTTTTCCTTTAATAAGTGGTAAGGAAGCGAGTTTTGAAAATATTGATAAAGCCATTGCTTCTGAATTAAATGGTGCTGCTGTGATTGTAACAAGTTCTATCACTTCACCTTCAACCAAAGCAGTGATTGCTCAATTTTTAGCAAAACATCCTGGCAGCAAACATGTCACTTACGATGCCGTGTCTCACTCTAGTATGTTGTTAGCGAATGAAGCTACTTATGGCAAACGCGTTATACCTTCTTATCAATTTGATAAAGCAAAAGCGATTGTTTCATTAAGCGCTGACTTTTTAGGTACTTGGTTAAATCCAGTGGAGTTTGCAAAACAATATGCTACTGGAAAAAAAATAAATGAAAAAACACCTGCGATGAGTAAGCACATCCACTTTGAAACAGTGGCTAGCTTAACTGGTTCTAACGCAGATCAAAAATATACTTGTCGTCCTTCTGAATTGGGTGCCATTGCTGCTGCTTTATTAAGTGCAGTAAAAGGCCAACCTGTAACAGGCATTCATGATGCAAAATTAAAAGAAGGAATTGCGGTTGCTGCAGATGCATTAATTGGAAACAAGAATGCTGCTTTAGTGGTGGCTGGCAGCAGTGATGTACATGTTCAAATTATTGTAAACGCAATCAACGATGCGATTGGTGCAAATGGCAACACGATTAATTTTGGTGTAACTGTAAACTATCGTCAAGGTATTGATAGTGATTTTGCTGCTGTTGTTGATGATATGAACGCGGGTAAAATAAATACTATTTTATTTTATGGCGCTAACCCAGTGTACACTTGGCCACAAGCGGATAAAGTAAAATCTGGTTTAGCAAAAGTAAAAACCACTATTTCTTTCAACGCTAAATTAGATGAAACTACGGCGCTTTGTAAATACGTTTTACCTGCTCCTCACTTTTTAGAAAGTTGGGGTGATGCCGAACCTGCTTCTGGTTATTTTACTTTCATACAACCTACCATCGCTCCTTTATTTAAAACGCGTCCTTTTGAAGACAGTTTATTAAAGTGGTCTGGGGATGCTTCGGACTTTACTACTTTCTTAAAAAATGAATGGTCTCGTAAATTAGGTGGTGAAACTGCTTGGAATAAAACTTTACAAGCGGGTGTATTAAATCCTACTTCAGTTCCTACTGCTGGTGCTAGCTTAAATGGCGCTGCTGTTGCAAATGCATTAGCTGCTGTGGCTGCAAGCAAACCTAATACTTCTATTGAATTAGCTTTATATCAAAAAATTGGTATTGGTGCTGGTCAAGGTGCTAGTAACCCTTGGTTACAAGAATTACCCGATCCAGTAACTCGTGCTACTTGGGATAACTATATTATTGTATCGCCTGCTATGGCGCGTACTTTATTGAACATCGATTTAAACAACGGTGGTCAAGCGGATGCTTACGAAGTGCAACCTCCAAAAAAAGTAGTGAAGTTAACAGTTGATGGAAAATCGATTGAACTTCCTGTTTTAATTATTCCTGGTACACATCCTCAAACTGTGGGTATCGCTTTAGGATATGGTCGCACCGAAGCCATTGGTAAAGCTGTGGTGGGTACAGGTAAAAATGCTTTCCCTTTAGCTTGCATTGAAAATGGAACCGTTCATTTTAATTGTACGAATGTTACCTTAACTGTGACAGGTGAAACTTATCCTGTTGCATTAACACAAACTCATTTCCGTTACGATACCACTCAAGGTACTCGTACCGAAGTAATGAAGGAAATTACTTTAGCAGAATATAAAAAGAATCCTACCGAAATTTTAGAAGAGCGTGAAGCAGAAACTAAACCTTATGGTGGATTAGAAAAATACGAAGCGCAAGGAACTATTTATCCTGTGTACGAACGTCCAGGAATTAAATGGGGTATGAGCGTGGACTTAAACAGCTGTAATGGTTGTGGTGCTTGCGTGGTTGCATGTAACGCCGAAAACAACGTTGCTGTGGTAGGTAAGCCCGAAGTATTACGTGGCCATGAAATGCATTGGTTGCGTATTGATAAATATTTTAGTGGTGATATGGATAACCCTAATGTGGTGTTCCAACCTTTAATGTGTCAACATTGTGATAACGCTCCTTGTGAAAACGTTTGTCCAGTAGCTGCTACGAACCACTCTAGTGAAGGTTTAAACCAAATGACGTATAACCGTTGTATTGGTACTCGTTATTGCGCGAACAACTGTCCTTTCAAAGTACGTCGTTTTAACTGGGCCGATTACACAGGTGCTGATAGTTTCCCTGACAATCAAGAAGGTGTAGTGAACGATGTGGTTATTAATATGAGTGATGATTTAACTCGTATGGTATTAAACCCTGATGTGACTGTTCGTTCTCGTGGTGTGATTGAAAAATGTTCTTTCTGTGTGCAACGTTTACAAGAAGGTAAATTAAAAGCGAAAAAAGATTCTCGTCCTTTTGAAGATAGCGATATTAAAGTGGCTTGTCAACAATCTTGTCCTACCAACGCGATCAGCTTTGGTAATGCCAACGACAAACACAGTGCTATTACTAAAGTACGTGTTGAAAATCCAAATCGTTCTTTCTACGTTTTAGAGCAATTACACGTGTTACCTAATGTGACTTACTTAGCTAAAGTGAGAAACAGCGACGAACATGAAGCAGGGCACGAAGCTTCTAATAAAAAAGAAGCCGAAAAGAAAGCGTAGTAAAAACAAAACTAGATATTGATTATAAAAAATATTGAAATAGTAGACAATGCATATTAAGTACGAATCACAACTCCGCGAACCTTTAGTATACGGTGAAAAAACGTTTCACCAAGTCACTGAAGATATTTTGCGACCTATTGAATCCAAGCCATCTCGTTTATGGTACATTGGTTTTTTTATCTCTGTTTGCCTTCTTATGTTTGGGGTGTACAGCGTATATCGTGAGGTCACTTACGGTATTGGTCAGTGGAACTTAAATAAAACCATTGGATGGGGTTGGGATATCACCAACTTCGTATGGTGGGTAGGTATTGGTCACGCGGGTACTTTAATTTCTGCTATCTTATTATTATTCCGTCAAGGTTGGAGAACAGGTGTGAACCGTGCTGCAGAAGCGATGACTATTTTCGCCGTTATGTGTGCGGGTCAATTCCCTATCTT
>JAFMJX010000107.1 GCA_017853235.1 Chitinophagaceae bacterium
TAACAATTTTGAAATTCATAATTGGCAGTTTATTGGTTTATTAAGCGTGTACAAATTACATATTTTTGATATTCCAAGCTTTTTTGTTAAATTATTTTTAACTTTTTTAGAATCTATACTAACATTTGTTCATATTAAACAAATGAATAAAGTCTATTTTATATTGATAATCAATATATTAAGAAATATTTTACTCTATTAATTGTGGGAAATATTTTTCAAAAAAAAATTCACATGAAATCAAAAAGTATCAATATCAAACGTTTGCGAAATTTTTTGTGATAAATTTTACATATTTTAGTTTTCTAAACGATTGGAGTATGACAAATACTACGCTTAAATTATTGGCCCAACAATTACAATTAAGTATTTCTACTGTTTCACGTGCATTAAAGGATCATCCAGACATTGCCGCAAGTACTAAAGCAAAAGTTCATGCACTGGCACAAAGTATGGATTATGAACCCAACGCTTATGCAATCCAACTACGCACTCAAAATAGTAGAATTTTAGGTGTTATTGTCCCTGCTATTTCTAATTTGTTTTATGATAGTTTTATTTCGGCAGTGGAAGAAGAAAGTAGAAAACATGATTATGCATTAATGATAATGCAATCTAGTAATCAAGCCGAAAATGAATTAAATAATTTAAAAATTTTTAGGCAAAATAGGGTATCCGGAGTATTCGCATGCTTGTCTTCTCATCCTGAAAACTTAGAAGTATATCATAAGATGAACGAACGTGAAATTCCTGTGGTATTTTTTGATATTGTTCCCAAAGACAATCGTTTTACAAAAGTTAGAATGGCCGATGAACGTTGCGCCATTATAGCAGCTGAAAAAGTGATTCAGAGAAATGGTAAAAAAGTTTTGGCTCTTTTTGGTGATCCTGGTTTATCCATTAGTCAAAAAAGAAAGAATGCATTTCAAAATTTCATGGAAACCTACGCACCTAAAATGCATGTCACTTATTTAAATGCTTCAAGCAGTAAAGAAGCAGAAGATTTGATACAAAAACAATATTCTAAAACTCAAAAATTTGATACGGTTTTTTGTATGACAGATGAAATATTAATTGGAGTCATGAAAGCAGTGCAAGCATTACAAATTAAAGTACCAAGCGAGTTGGGTATCATTACTATTAGTAACGGATTCATACCTAATTTATACCATCCAAAAATTAGTTACGTTGAAACGAGCGGTTTTGAATTGGGAAAATTAGCATTTGTGCAAATGATGGCTAATATTAAAGGAGGAAAAACACAAACCGAACTGACTGTTGATGCGAAATATATAGAAGGAGGTTCGCTTTAAATAAATTTAAAAATAAATCAAGTCACTATGAATAAATATAAATTAACAATACTCACATTCACTGTTCTGTTATTATGTAGTTGCACCAAAGCAAGTGTACCTCATGTAACACCACCTTTGGTCATTACACCATTAGATACTTTTTTTTATGCGAAGGGGGCTGATATTGGTTGGTTAAGTCAAATGGAAGCTGAAGGAAAAAAATTTTACGATGTTAATGGAAATCAAAAGGACTGTATTGAACTTTTAAAAAGCAAAGGGATCAATTCCATCCGATTACGTGTATGGGTAAATCCTTCAACAATATATTGTGGCACAGCAGATGTTATTAGTCAAGCTAAAAGAGCACAAAATTTAGGAATGAAAATAATGATTGATTTTCATTACAGTGATTGGTGGGCAGATCCCGGAAAACAAAATAAGCCTGCTGCCTGGAAAAATTTATCTTTTAATGACTTAACATCTACCTTATATAATTATACCAAAGAAGTGGTGACACAATTAAAAACAAATGGAGTGACTCCCACTTGGATTCAAATTGGAAATGAAACCAATGACGGAATGTTATGGGAAGATGGAAGAGCTTCCAAAAGCATGTCTAATTTTTCGGCTTTAGTTTCGGCAGGTACTAAAGCAGTGAGAGAAGTTAGCCCCAGTTCAAAAGTGATTGTTCATATTTCCAATGGATATGATAACGCTATGTTTAGATGGATGTTTGATGGCTTAAAAAGTAATCATGTTGATTATGATGTGATTGCAATGTCACTTTATCCCAATGCCAATAATTGGCAATTAATAAATGATCAATGTTATGCTAATATGCTGGATATGGTAAGCAGATATAACAAAGAAATCATGATTAGCGAAGTAGGAATGGATTATACGAAAGCAATTGAATGCAGAGGTTTTTTAACGGATATTATTTCAAAAAATAAATCACTCGCCAATCATAAAGGTTTAGGGGTTTTTTATTGGGAACCAGAATGTTTTAACAACTGGCAAGGATATAATATGGGGGCTTTTGATAATGACGGTAAGCCCACTATTGCTATGGATGCATTTTTAAATTAACCACTTTCAAAAATAAAAAAAGACCGAAGCAAATGAATTGCTTCGGTCTTTTTTTAAGTATTCTATTAAATAAAATACTATTGCTTTGTGACGGTGTATTTTCCTGTTAAGAAATTTACATCAATCAAGTAGCTTCCACTCACAGCAGGTGCTGGTGTATTTGAACTAGGCACATTACCATCTGCTAAGATAGTTCCACCTGTAGCACTGGTTCCACCAAATTTATGACTCCAATCTCCATTCACTGGTAATAATAAATAACTCTTTCCAGCTGTTAAATTAACAGTCAACTGGAAGTTTGTTAAATTAATACGAGTAAACTGTTGTGTTGCTGTAGGCACAGGATTACTCCAACCGCCATCAGTGGCATCTCCAACTATGTATAATTTACTTGGCAAAGGTGTAGGTCCTAAATATGGAGTAACTGTATATGTGTTGGTTTGGAAGTTCACGATAATTTGATAAAATCCACTAGCAGAAGGAGCAGGTGTATTAGAACCTGGTACACTTCCATCAGCCAATAAAGTACCACCAGTGGCACTTGATCCACCAAATTTATGACTCCAATCTCCATTTACTGGTAAGAATAAATAAGATTTTCCAGCAGTTAAATTCACCACTGCTCCAAATGATACTGCATCAATACGAGTAAATTCTTGAGAAGGTGTTGGAACTGGATTGCTCCATCCGCCATCAGTCGCATCACCTACAATATAAAGATTAGATGGAATTGTATTGGTAAATGGTGTTACCGTATATACTCCTGTTTGGAAATTGACAACTATTTGATACATACCTGTGGTAGCAGGTGCTGGTGTGTTTGAGCCTGGCACTGCATTATCAGATAATAATGCACCACCGGTAGCACTAGCTCCACCATATTTATGACTCCAATCGCCATTCTTTGGTAAGAATAAATAAGATTTGCCTGCTGTTAATTTAACAACGATACCATAAGAAACTGCATCAATACGAGAAAACTGTTGTGAAGGCAAAGGAACAGGATTGCTCCAACCACCATCTGTAGCATCACCTACAATATATAAAGCAGGAGGCACAGGAGTGAAGGTGGTTAATTTAATACTCACCACATTAGAATACACCATTTTGGTAGTATAAGTAGTTCCCAAATAACTTACAATTCTGAACTCCATATTTTTGGTAGAACCCCCAATAATACCAGCAGCAATTGCAAAATTATTCAAGTCATTCACATTAATACTTGAAGTTAAATTTGTGCCGTATTTAACAACTTGAGGATTCGCAAAATTGTTTCCAGCTACATCCATCTGTAATGCATAGTTAATGACATTGGTTCCATATCCACTTTCATTCCAGTTAAAGGAGATGGCATTGCTTGTTGCATTTGCAACTAACAAAGTGATATCTGCCGCAGATGAAGGTGTTAAAGTAATAGGAACTAAATAAGAAGCAATTTTTACCGAAAGTACGTTAGACTTTAATTGCTCATTGTTATTGCCATAAGAAGAAGTTACTCTTACGTCAAATGCAAAACTTTGACCTGGAGTAAATCCAAAAGCAGCCAACATATCATTTAATTGTTTTCCTGTAAATGAGATGCTTGGTTTTCCAATTGTGATACTTACAAATTTCTGAGAGAAATTACGACCAGCAGAATCAATTTCTAACACGAATTTTTGTGTATTAGAATCGGTGGCGTAATGTGGATTCGTCCAAGAAAATGAAGCCACTATTTTATTAGAATCACTAGGAGCAGGTGTGATATTTGTTGAGGAAGCCGATAAAACCACTGGCGTTCCATTACCGTAAAATGGTAAAGTATCCATTTTGGTACAAGCAGTGATTACTGCTGCAAGCAGCATAGTAAACAAGCTAATTTTTAATAAATATTTCATATGTTTTTTTTTAGATAGATACATTTTTCAATGACATCTTTAAAAAATTATTGTTTAGTTACAGTATATGTTCCACTTTGGAAGTCAACAGATATTTTATAAGTTCCGCTTGCTGCTGGTCCAGGGAAGTTATCACTAAAGTCATAACCAAAAACTCCACCATTTGGACTTTGATTTGCAGTGCTTGAACATGCAAATTTATGACCCCAGTCTCCATTCTTAGGGATAAACAAAAATTGTTTACCGCCAATCAATGGAACTGTTAATTCATACAATGTACTGCTTACCTGTGTAAATTGTTGTGAAGGAACTGGCACTGGATTGTTCCAGCCACCATTGGTAGCATCACCTACTAAATAAAGTACTCCTCCTGTTGGCAAAGCCACTTTTGGTGGGGGTGCATAAGGAAGTACTTTAAAAGTAAATTTATTAGAAACTAAAGAAGTAATATTAGCCCCTAATGTAGCGATGACTCTTGCTTCTAATAAAGCTACCACACCTGGTTTTACTTTTAAATCAGCAATTAAAATATTAAACGCTTTTTGAGTGTAGGTTACTTCTACATCTTGGCTAATAGAAATTGATCTTTTATTAGGTCCATTGAAACTAGCACCTGCTGTATCAATTTCTAAAGTATAACTTACATTTTGTGAACTCACCCCAGAAGCAAATGTATAATTGGGATTGGTCCAACTAAATGTAACTGCTTTATTGTTTTCGGTATTAAAATTTAAACCGACGCTGTCTTTTACAGAAGCTGAAAATACAGGAGCTGTTCCGCCAATAAACGTATCTCTTGCTTCCTCTTTTTCACAAGATGCAAAAAATACCATCGCGATGCTCAAGTATAATAGTGATTGAATTATTTTTTTCATATATTTCTTTTTGACTTTTAACAATGGTATTAATACCCTGTATTTTGTACAAGATTAGGGTTAGAAGATATATCGGCAGAAGGAATTGGATATAATTTTCTGAATGCATCTACACCAGAACCACTCTTCACACCCCCTTTCCAAGGCCATAAATAAGTGGATTCAGTGAATTTACCATATCTGATTAAATCAGAACGACGGAATCCTTCCCAATACAACTCTCTAGAACGCTCATCTAAAATGAAATCGGTGGTTAATTGACCAGAAGTGATATTTCCGTTTGAATTCCCATAAGCTCTTTGACGTAATGCATTAACATAACCTAAA
This sequence comes from Chitinophagaceae bacterium, assembly GCA_017853235.1. GTDB lineage: Bacteria > Bacteroidota > Bacteroidia > Chitinophagales > Chitinophagaceae > Sediminibacterium. The sequence continues at coordinate 5,464 of JAFMJX010000107.1, forward strand.
GCTGTAGTAGCGTCTCCGCCAGTACCCCCTCTTAAAACAGATTCTGCATATACTAAATACATTTCACCTAATCGGAAAATTGGGAAATCAATATCAGCAAATGTTAAACTTGATCCAGAAGTTCCATCTGCTTTGATATTCCTAAACTTGGTGATAGCATATCCATCTGTAAAAGTACTAACATCACTTATATCTACATTTTGACCAGTAGTATAAAACTGTGCTCTCTTATCTGTAGCACCAGTGATATCAGCAAACTTATCACTTAATGCTTTAGTGGTTCTTAAACCACCCCATCCACCATCAACTCCAAAAGTGGAAGCTACCATAGATCCACCAATGGGAGCATGTGTTAAGAAAGTAGTACCTCCCCAGTTTTGAGTTTTCATACCATCATAGTTAATTGTCAAAATAAACTCTGATGTGTTGTTATAATTATCAGCACGCATCAATTTAGTGTAATCACTAATTAAAGAATAACCTGCATCAATTACTTTTTTAGAATAGGCCACTGCATCCGTATATCTAGCTGTACCAGTGTATACTTGAGCATTTAAATAAATTCTTGCTAATAAAGCCCAAGCAGCCGCTTTATCTGCACGTCCATATTCATTTTTTCTAGCATCTACTAAATCCGGCTCAATTGCCTTTAATTCAG
>JAFMJX010000108.1 GCA_017853235.1 Chitinophagaceae bacterium
CAAAGGTTTTGAATTTTGCGTCGGTAATAACACCTGTCGCTTCGTCTACTTGAATTTGTAAACGCATTACGTCACCACATTCTGGAGCGCCAACTAAACCCGTTCCTACGTTTTTAGAAGCTTTGTCCAAAGTGCCTACATTTTTAGGATTGGAATAATGATCGATTACTTTATCTGAGTATGCCATGATTGTATTTTTTTATAAAATTAATATATTTTTTAAAACTTAATGATGCGCCTCTTTTTTAATGATGCGCCCACTGAATTGCGTCAATGTCCACCCCGTCTTTATACATTTCCCAAAGTGGGCTCATTTCTCTCAATTTTAAAACAGTATCAGTGACCGCTTTAATAGTGAAATCAATTTGCTCTTCGGTGGTATATCTTCCTAAACCAAAACGTAAGGAGCTATGTGCTAAATCGTCACCCAATCCTAATGCCTTTAAAACATAACTTGGTTCCAAAGAAGCAGAAGTACATGCCGACCCAGAAGATAATGCGATGTCCTTGTTAAAGCCCATCATCAAACCTTCTCCTTCCACATATTTGAAAGAAATATTACTCACATGTGGTAATCGGTGTGCTGGATTTCCATTCACATAAGACTCTTCAATTTGCTTTAATGCATTTTCAAGTTTATCTCTTAATGCAGAAATTCGAGCCGTATCAGCGTCCATTTCTAATCGAGCTAATTCGGCTGCTTTACCAAATCCAACAATACCAGGCACGTTTAAAGTTCCACTTCTCATTCCTCTTTCATGGCCACCACCATCTAATTGTGCTGTTACTTTTACACGTGGATTTTTACGACGAACATAAAGTGCTCCAACTCCTTTTGGACCATACATTTTATGAGCTGTAAAAGCCATTAAATCAATTCCATCTGCATTTACATCAACTGGAATTTTTCCTACGGCTTGCACCGCATCTGTAAAAAATAAAGCACCATGCTTTTTAGCAATCGCACTAATTTCTTTTACAGGTTGAATCACTCCAATTTCATTGTTGGCATACATGATGGCTACTAAAATGGTAGTAGGTTTCATTGCAGCTTCCAATTGTTTTAAATCGATGAGTCCATCAGGTTGTACTTCTAAATAGGTGACTTCAGCACCTTGTTTTTCCAAATGCTTACAAGTATCTAATACTGCTTTATGTTCGGTTGTACATGTGATGATATGGTTTCCTTTACTAGCATACATTTCATACACCCCTTTAATGGCTAAATTATCCCCTTCGGTGGCACCAGAAGTAAAGATAATTTCCTTAGGATCAGCCCCTACTAATTTAGCTATTTGCTCACGGGCATAATCCACGGCTTCCTCTGCTTGCCATCCAAATGAGTGGTTACGACTAGCCGCATTTCCGAAGTTTTCGGTAAAATAAGGGATCATAGCCTCCAAAACCCTTGGGTCCATAGGAGTAGTTGCGTTATGATCAAGATAAATTGGTAATTTTAACATATCCGAATTTGATTTTTTCTAAGACCACAAAAGTAAAGCTAAAGGGTTGATTTTATTGAATTCGTTCGCATTACGAGGCAATTTTTTCCCAATTCGTAAAACAATAATTATGATGGCTTATCAAGTAGAACATATAGGAATTGCTGTTAAAGATTTAAAAGAAGGTATCTCTCTTTATGAAAAGCTTTTAGGGGCGCCTTGTTATAAAACAGAAAAGGTGGATGCTGAAAACGTTGAGACGGCCTTTTTTATCCAAAATCATACCAAAATTGAGCTATTATCTAGCACCCATCCCGAGGGGGTCATTGCTCAGTTTATTGAGAAAAAAGGGGAAGGTTTACACCATATTGCTTTTGAAGTACCTGATATTTTGGAGGAAATGGAACGGTTAAAAAAAGAAGGTTTTAGATTGCTAAACGAAACGCCTAAGAAAGGCGCGGATAATAAATTAATATGCTTTGTCCACCCTAAAGATTGTAATGGCGTTTTAATTGAACTATGCCAAAGTATGGGATAACAAAATTTTTCTGATCGTTTATTACAAAATTGAAAGGAGTAAAATTTGTGTTACTTTCCAGTACGCATAATTAGCATACTTCTTTAAACAATACCTAATGCCTCAATTGCTTTTTGAGCGGCCACTTGACTGGCATCTTTTTTAGTGTACCCTTTTTGACTAGCAACCACTTCTCCATCCAACACTACATTGATGGTAAATAATCTTCTGCGGCCTTCCAGTTGCTCTCCTGCTAAAACAAAATCAACTTGTTTGCCTTGTTTTAAAGCCCAACCAATTATTTTATTTTTTATATTAATATCTATTTGCTCCAATTCATCCATAAACAAATAGGGCTGTATCATTTTTTCAACAATCCAATTTTTAGTGAAGTCATATTTTTTATCTAGATAAATGGCTCCCACTAAAGCTTCTAGGGTATTCCCAAAAATTTGACTGGACTTTAATCCGCCATCCATCTTATTAAATTGAGTGAGCCGACGAAGTCCCATTTGAATGGCAATATGATTTAACTGTTGTCTGTTCACCATCTTACTGCGCATCTCAGTTAAAAATCCTTCCCCTTTGTATGGGTATTTTTTAAATAAGTATTCGGCTACCACCGAACTAATAATGGCATCTCCTAAAAATTCAAGTCTTTCATTGTTTTCGGTTGGACTTTCCTTAACCGAGCGATGATTTAATGCAGTTTGAAATAATAAAACATTCGCAGTACGATATCCAATCAACATTCGAAGGTTGGATTCAAAAGGCGACTTTTTAAAATAGGAAATTAAATGATGTAATCGTTTCACAAATTTTAGTCCTTAAATTTTTTCACAATCACACAAGCATTGTGACCACCAAAACCAAAAGTATTGCTTAAGGCTGCATTGATAGTACGTTTTTGAGCTGTATTGAAAGTGAAATTAAGGCGACTGTCTAATTCAGGATCATCTGTGAAATGGTTAATCGTAGGAGGTACAATATCATGAATGACTGCTTGTATACAAGCAATTGCTTCAATCACTCCTGCTGCACCTAAACAATGACCGGTCATGGATTTGGTAGAACTAATGTTTAAGTTATAAGCATGTTCACCAAATACTGCAGTGATTGCTTTGGCTTCAGCAATATCTCCAAGTGGAGTTGAGGTTCCATGGGTATTGATATAATCAATTTCAGTGGCATCCATTTGGGCATCACGTAAAGCTGCAATCATTACATTTTTAGCACCCAACCCTTCTGGATGAGGAGCTGTTAAATGGTAAGCATCGGCAGTTGCTCCACCGCCTACCACCTCACAATATATTTTAGCACCGCGTTTTTTTGCATGCTCTAATTCTTCTAATACTAAAACACCAGAAGCCTCTCCCATAATAAAACCATCGCGATCTTTATCATAAGGACGGCTTGCAGTTTTTGGATCATCATTGCGTTCACTCATCGCTTTCATCGCATTAAATCCCCCCATACCCGCTACTCCAATCACCGATTCAGCACCGCCAGTGATGACGATATCTGCTTTGCCTAATTTTAAAGTGTCCATTGCGGTGATGATGGCATTGGTACTTGAAGCACATGCACTCACAACAGCAAAGTTGGGACCTCTAAATCCATGCTTCATGGAAATTTGTCCAGCCGCAATATCTAAAATCATTTTTGGGATGAAGAATGGATTGAATCTTGGTGTACCATCACCATGTACGAAATTGGTCACCTCATCGGTAAAAGTGTTTAAACCACCTATACCACTGGCGAAAATAACTCCAACTCTATCGTGATCAACATTATCAGAAGTGATTCCTGCATCTGCAACAGCTTGATCACTTGCTACTATTGCAATTTGAGAAAAACGATCTAATTTTCTTGCTTCCTTACGATCCATGTGTTCGGTGGCATCAAAACCTTTGATCTCACAAGCAAATCTAGTTTTGAATTTTGAAGCATCAAACTGAGTGATCATATCAGCGCCTGAAACTCCATTGACTAAACTTTCCCAGTAAGCATCCAGTGTATTTCCAATGGGAGTAAGTGTCCCAATTCCCGTAACAACAATGCGTTTGGATTGCATGAAATTCTTTTTTAAAAATTAAATCCGCCTTTAAAGCAAAGGCTCAAAAAGGCGGATTAAAATATGCCGATGTAAATTTAAAGACTAATAAATTAGTTTTTAAATTATTTAGCGTGCTCTTCTAAATAAGCAACAGCTTGTCCAACGGTAGTAATAGTTTCTGCTTGTTCATCAGGAATAGAAATGTTAAATTCTTTTTCAAATTCCATGATTAATTCAACGGTGTCTAATGAATCTGCTCCCAAATCATTTGTAAAAGAAGCTTCATTGGTTACTTCTGCTTCATCAACACCTAATTTGTCAACGATGATTTTTTTAACTCTAGTAGCGATGTCTGACATTGTAAAAAGTTTTGTTTACGGCGCAAAAATATACTTTTTGTCAAAATACCCCTACTTTATTTATCTTTTTGTTTGCACATTTTAAATATACCATACTGCTTAGGAACTAAATTCATATAAGAGGAGTCAAAAGGGCTATCAATAAGCTCATTTTACCTTGGTTTTCGTATTACATTGAAACAAACGATTATTAGGAAATTTTGCTGCATAAGAAGCTCTTTTTCAGACAACTTGTTGCTAATAAAGCATTTAGAAAATCGCTTACTTCCCTTTTAACAGCCCTCTAACGATATGTTGATCCTCAAAAGGGATATTTTGTTTAGGAATAATAAAAAAGGACTTAGGGCTAAAATAAAAATGAAAAAAAAGTGGACTGTCAAAATAATGTGTGACTTCGGACCAATTCCACTCAGCTTCCCCTTTTTCGGAGTACAATCTGGCTTTATGTTCATTAAATGAGAAAGTCCAATCCCATTTAAATAATTCGGTTTTACGATAAAATACCAAGGGTATTGCATACCAGAACAATAACATTAAAACCATCCACAATACCGAGCCCAATAAAAATAATTCAGGCCTAATTTTTTTTATATACAAAAGATACGCTGTGGCAATGGCATAGATGTTTACTATCACCATCAACACTTTTATTTCAGATTGTTTCATAAAGTGATAACGCAAACCTTGTATCACTTCTTTTTTATGATATTGAATTGAATAAGACATAAAGGCTATAAATGTTCCATTTTGGTAAAGATACGTTCCGCAAACGTTTCCAATTTAAAATTGTCGTAAAAAAAATAAATCATCGCTTTGATTTGATATGTAAAAAATACAAAAGAACTATATTTATAAAACGCATTGCACACTAAAGCCAAATCCAATTTTATGCCCACAAAACCAAGTTTACGATTTTCTCAAATCATCAACATGAATGTTGGTTTTTTAGGAATTCAATATAGTTTCGGATTACAACAATCTGCGGTGAACCCCATTTATGATATGTTGGGAGCAAGCCCCGATCAAATACCTTTATTAAATTTAGCGGGACCCATGACTGGCTTATTAATTCAGCCTATCATTGGTGCTTTAAGTGACAAAACTTGGTCCCCCAGATGGGGTCGAAGGAAGCCTTATTTTATGATTGGAGCTTTACTTTGCAGTATTTGTTTGTTCATCTACCCATTTAGTAGTTCTTTATGGATGGCAGTTGGATTACTTTGGATTTTAGATGCTGCGAATAACACTGCGATGGAACCTTATCGAGCTTTTATTGCTGATAAACTTCCCGCCAAACAACATGCTTCAGGTTTTTTAACTCAAAGTTTTTTTACCGGACTTGGAATCACCTTAGCAAATCTTTCTTTATTTGTTTTTCAAAAAAATATTACTGGCAAATTGGGAAGCCTACCCTATTGGGTGTATGCTTCTTTTTTATTAGGTAGTTTTTGTTCCATTGCATCAGTAGGTTGGTCTGTATTTAAAACCCCCGAAATTCCTCCTACAGAGGAAGAATTGAATGAGTTAAAAAAGCACCCTTTAAATATTTTCACGCCTTTTAAAGAAATTGGAAATGCCATTGTGACGATGCCTAAAGTAATGTGGCAATTAGGCTTGGTTTATTTGTTTCAGTGGTATGCGCTTTTTTGTTATTGGCAAAATGCATCAAAAAGTATTGCACAATCTGTTTGGAAGACTACTTCCT
>JAFMJX010000109.1 GCA_017853235.1 Chitinophagaceae bacterium
TGCTGTTTCGCTAGTTCCGCCATCTAAAGAAATAATTTCAAAATAATATCCATTGTTTGTTTCTGGATTCACAAGAACTCCTATGCCACCAGAATTACCAGAAACATTTACTGGTTGATTCGGAGACTCTGAGTTTAATTGATAATATGTTGTTCCATCAAGGGGGATAACCTTTTTAGAAACTGTGCCGTCCTCATCCTGTAAATCTGAAATAGAAGACCCAATAATTCTCATTCTTGTTCCAAAATGCTTAAATCTATCCTCTAATGGCTTGTGAACATATGTAATAAAATCTATTGGTTGTATAAAGGTCGTATTAAAATTTGGCCCCTTTAAAACAAGTGCTGAAGACTGAACAACCCCTTTATTTTTTGTAGGATCAATTTTATTAATTTGTAAAACTTCAGATTCTGTAAGATCATATTTTGACAAATATTTTTTAATAACACCGTTTGCTGTACTTCTTTTTGCTAACTCAGTTCTTACTCCAGCAGCAGCACCTACAGTTGCTGTGCCCTGAAACACCTCTGATCCAAAAAGATACTTTGACGACATTGAACATCCTTTACGATTTGCTGCGTCTGTCCAATTTGATGGCAATCCAGATGAATGGCTTGTTATCTGTGTGCCAAACTGTGCTCTTCCATGTTTAAAGACCGCTCCATTTTGTCTTTTTTCAATACCATCAATTTTTACATAATATGGCTCAGAAAAAATTCTTACTCTACCAGTTGTATATATCTTGCCATTATACGGAAGTTTGTTTAAATAATACTTATATTCAGATTCATTACTAAGCCAAACATTTCCAATTTCGCTTATATTATATTCTACTGCATCATATTTTATAACTTCTCCATTTGCATAGAGGTACCCTTGATATCTTGAAATTAAATAAATACTTTCGCCAAAATCAATTATATTATTTATAAGTTCATGATTTACTACTGATGGTGGTTGACTAGGAATATCTTGATTTAATGTTAGTGCAGAAAGAGAATATCCACTTGTTTTTCCTTGTTTTTTAAGTTCTTGTGTATCTCCAATTTGCCACAACAATGTTGGTTTGTACACCCATCTTTTATCTTCTTCACTTAATGATGTTTCTTGTCCTAAAGCACTATATGTTTTATCAATGTATCTGGACTTATAAGTTATTTTTCCATTATTATAAATCTTTTTATCTTGCGATGCAACAGAAATAATATTTGGTAATTTTTTATTAGGAATAACTTTATTTTTAATAATACTTGCAGTGTTTTCAATAAGAGATGGACTTCCACTTCCAATTGTTAGGTCCCAAGATGTTGTACTGTATGTTCCAGCATCTAGGTTTTCGGTTGCTACAGAACTGTAAGACTCTGCATCTTGAGAAGCAATAATAATTTCAGAAACCTTATCAGTTACCTTTGATCCAATTAGTTCATAGTCTACTGTTCTTGTTGAAAGGCCTCCACCAAGAACTTGTCCAGTAGCAGATGGCATCAAATAGTTTCTACTCATAATTACAAAATTATTGTATTCATCAAAAAACATAGATGTTTGTGTTGATACGGCTAAATCATTTAATACTTCTGCAAGATTTCTATCTGGTCCAACAAAAAAATATGGTATAACCTGGTCTACTTCTGCAACATTTCTTTTATAAATAAAATTACTAAACCCTACATAATCAAGAAGTAATGCTATTGCATAACTTAAAGAAACATTTGTAATAAATAATTCTGGGGCTGGAAGTGATTCAAAATGAAAATAAAAATCTCTTAATTCAATAGAGATAGTGGCACCAGTTACATCTGCTTGTGGAAATCCATCGGAATACAATGTTTTAACTGGAACAGTATAATCATTCCCGCTAACATTTACTATAGTTTCATAAAATGTAAACTTAATATTTTTTCTTAAATAATCTTTAATAATACTATTTTGATTATTTTCATTAAATGCTTGCTGATCATCAAATATACTAATTGAACCAGTGGAAACTAAAAGTTGTCCTATTGGCAATGCTCCAGATCCTAAATCTCCTAAAGATTTTTTAACATTATATTCAATAACATTTGCCGATATATCAGCCAAAAGTCTTGGAGAGAACTCAATCAAATCAAATGTTGACTCAAACTTATTCATTGCATCAACAACGATCCTAACTCCACGAACATACTCAAATTCACGATATTTTATCCTATTGGTTGCTGGCTCAACAAAAGAATTTGGAGATGTAAAATCTGTAACAAAGTGTTTTGATTGATTTAAACTATCATCTGTTAAAAACCATGTATATTCTGGAACAAACTGATCATATTGCTTTGTGGATGAATTCCAAACATGATATACACCTTTATCTGTTGCACTTGAAACAACAAGGTATGCATACCCATCAATTGATTCGCTTGGCAACAAACTAGTGGAAGAAAATGTTTGAGCATGAATAAATTTATTTTTAAATGCTGTTGGTATTTTTAATCCGTATGATAGTTCAACGTATCCATCTTCTTTAATTATTGGAGTACCGTCTGATCTTGCTGATGTTGAGTTAAAATCTTGTACAGTTACCCACTGATTTCCAATTAGTGCTTGAACTTTCCAGATTGTTGGGGTTGTTTTATTTGCTTCTGTATAAAATGGATCAGAAATTGTTCCTGTTGGGGTTACATAAGATCCAGCATTAGCGCTGCCTATATTTGTTTGCATTTTTATAACAAGTCTGTTTGCTGGAACATTATTTTTATAAACAACAAATGGCGCAGCATCATCAATATAAAATCTGTTATTTACGATTCTTTTGGCAATTCCTCGTTCTGTAGTTTCTGTTGATACAGCAGACTCTTTTTCAGTTCTATAAGATGTCCAATATTTAAATTGATCATCTCTTGTTGGCATATAATACCTTGGTCTTTGCGTAAAAAATACACCTTGAGCATCTACAAAGTCTGTAGAAAAATATGGTATCTTTTTATTATTAAAATATAAAAGTTTGTTTATTCCAGATCTTGGTCTAAAAGGTTTAATACAGTCTTCCAAAGAATAATACATGTTATATTTTTCTTTTGTGGAACTGTATAGAATTGGAACTTCATTTTCATCATACCCTCCATCAACGACTATATCTGAATCTGTTGCTCCTGTATAAAATTGTCCAACATCATTTGGGTCAAATGTTGACTGAATCGTTGTATATCTTGTATCTGAACTTTGTGGCCTATATCTATAATTACCAAGTTTAAAAATATTATCTGGCATATTCATATTCCACTCAACAACTACGTTAGATCTTATTTGTACTGTTGGTGAAGTCTCAAAATGATTTTTTAATTGTGCATTTTGAAACATTATAACTCTTCCAATGATACTGAAACATTCCAGAAATCGTGTGTTGCTCTTCCTCTTTTAACTACATCATAACTAAAGTCAGAAAAATAAACCTGAAGAATTTCGCTATAGTTTGTTAAATGTAAAAATGTTGAATCTTGATTGCTTGCCCCAAAGTTGTTATATTTATCATAGGACAGGAACATCCAAAAAGGACCTTTATGATTTTCATACCAATCAAGAAGTTCTACACCACCTGCTCCACCGTCTACTGTATATTCATTTGTTGGTAGTTGATCAGAAACTCCAGATTCATCAAAATCTGCTGCATACTTAAAGGCTCTTGATGGAAGATTGTCCCATGATACAGATATAGTTGTTTTATCTGATATATGGTGTGATCTCATGTTGCCATTAATCATACGTTGACGCTGTTCAATTCTTTGTGGTTTAAATTGTAACGTAGATCTATTATGATCTGACAAAATTAAAAACTGGTTTTCTCCACCAGAAGTTAGTAATGGGTTTGCTCCAATTTCTTGTCCAGTAGGGATATAAATACCGCTTGCGTCTAACGTTCCTGGATTTTCAGACCAAATAATAGCCTGTGGCCTTGTATATCTTTTACGACCAGATAGGTATGCGCTAGTTGCCATTATCTATAACTCCTAATTCTTTGTGCATCAATTTGTTTAATCTGATTAATAACAGTTCTTGCAATATCATTTGGATTTGCATTACTATTGTTAACATTAACACTTATACCATAATTATACACTGAATTGCTATTTACTGGCAATTTTCCGCTATTTATACTATTCATTGCATTAACTCCAAGTGCATCAACTGCGCTCTTTCTTACAACGTATTCTCCTGGAGTCAACATTGCTGGAATTGTATCAGTACCACGACTATATCCGCCTGATGCAAAATATTTTGGAACCATTCCTCCATAATTAAACATGAGGCCCATTTGTTTTAACTTATCTATTGTTGATTTTGATGTTGATGGTTTTTTAGTTAATGAACTATTGATAGGAATAATATTTCCACCAACAACAATTGCTCCACCACCACCAATAGTTTTAAGATTTTCTGGTAGTTTTGCATTTGCTTGAGCAGCAGCCTTAGCATTTGCTTCTGCTTTTATTTGTTGGTCTGTAAATGATCCAGTGCCAACTTGTGCTTTTGCTTTATTTAGTTTAGCAATAAGAGTTTCAATTTCAGTAGTTGTATTTTCTAGTGCTGTTTTTGTTGCTGTTGCATCTCCCATAACGCCTTTAAGAATATTTCCAAGAAAATCTTTGCTGTTTGGATCAACTCCAGCATCAAGGGCTGCAGCAATACCAGTTACAGCAGCATCAATTTGAACTCTTGTCATTCCAATAGTACTTTGAAGTTGTTTGTCTAAACTTTCTTTTGCAAGACGAATTTTTTCTGCAATATCAGTTAAAGAGTTTGAAATCTGTTTGTTGTCATCTTCAATTTGTTGCCTATTTCTTCCACCATAAGAAATTTTACCAAGAGCCTCTTGTCTTGATTTTTCTATTGCTTTTCTTCTTGCTTCAATTTGAGCAGCAGCCTCTTCTTGTCTAATTGACTGAATTGCTTGTGCTGCTCCAGCCATATCACCTTGAGATAACGCTTGTGCAAGACTAAATCTTTGTTGTTGTAACTGATTAATACGCTCTTGTCTTGCCTGTATTTGATCAAGGTATTCAACTTGCTTGTCGTATTCTTTATTGACTTTTTCTTCTTGTCTAGAAATTACATCTAAAGCATAATTATTTGCATCTTGTTTGCTTTCTAATGTAGCCTTTTGTTGTGCGTATTGGTTTTCAATAAGTTTTTCTTGAAGTACAATATATTTTTGAACCATTTCAAATCTTGTTTTTTGACCATCCATCTCGTCCATCATGGCTGTTTTTTGAATTTTTTCATAATCTTGTTGTGCTTTTGTAAGTTGTTGAGTTGACTTTCTTAACTTTTGAAGTTGTGTATCATCAAGTTCACCGTTTGCAATAGCCAAAGCAACTGTTGCATCTTTTGCCATTTCTTGTGCTTCTGCAAAAGTAAATCCAGCCTTGATTAATCTAGATGTTGCTGTAATTTCATTTTTAATTTCGGCAACTCTGTTTTTATTAGCAGAAGATATTTCTCCAAGTTTTGCTGCTGCCATTCCTCTCATTAATGCTTGTCCAGCCTCATTTAATGTTGCAATACCATTTTTTCCAATTGTTACAAATTGCTTAAGATCTTTTTGTAATCCTTCTGGACCAAGTGAATCTACAAAGTCTAAGAATTCTTTGCTTACTTTGCCGTTCTTAAGAAGTTTTTGATCAATTCCCTCAAACTTTGTTAAACTAATTGCACCCTTGCCTAACATTACTCGTTTTAATTCTTTTAATCCACCAGTTGCATTAATTGAAGAGTCTTGAACAAGTTTTAATCTCTTAAGAAGATCGTCAAACAAGGTAGGTTTTCTACTACCTCCTCCATCTGTTCCGTCTTTAACTCCTTTTGTTTTATCAGCACTTATCTTTGTTGCCTGTACTGCTGCTCTAGTTCCCATTGATGTAGAAACATCTTTTGCTGTAACACCTTCTACAAACCTACCAGGTCTTCTTGCATTTCCAACTTGCATTCCTGTTTCTTTCATAAAGTTTTGAGCATCTTGACTGTT
>JAFMJX010000004.1 GCA_017853235.1 Chitinophagaceae bacterium
AAACAAAAAATTTAAAATTATCAATTTAGTACTTTAATTACCTAATTATGTTAGACTCATTACATTCTTTGAATTTTATAGCAGACGAGGAAAGAGTAGATGGTTCCGATAAAGTTTCTGGAAAATCAAAATATACTGCCGAGCATATCATTCCAAATATTGCTTATGGACTTTTTGTTTGTAGCACCATTGCAAAAGGAACGATTAAAAAATTAGATACTTCAAAAGCATTAGCTGCGCCAGGGGTGTTGGATGTCATTTATTATGAAAATTGCCCTTCTGTTCCAGGATATATTACTGATGCTACTTTACGCCCAAAGAATGTTTCAGAATGGAGAGGCTTTAAAGTTTTATATGATAATCAAGTTCGTTTTTTTGGTCAACCTATTGCTTTATTATTAGCAGATTCTCTTGAAAATGCCAATGCTGCATTAAGGCTTGTCAAAGCTGAATATGAGGCGGTTCCATTTGAAACCGATTTTAACAAAGCCAGATTAGATGCTTCAAAACTTACAAATACACAAGTATATAAGAGAGGCAAAGAAAAAATGTTTAAAGACGCACCTTTCTTTATTGAAGGGGAATATACAATACCTGTTGAAGTGCACAATCCAATGGAGATGCATGCCACCATTGCTATTTGGGAAGGTGATGATAAACTTACAGTATATGATAAATCACAAGGCCCCAAAAGTACACAGTCAACTATTTCTCGCACATTTGGAGTTCCAGAAAAAAATGTACGTGTAATTGTTGAAAATGTAGGAGGTGCTTTTGGAAATGCATTAAGAAGTTGGCCACATGTTCCAGCTGCTTGTATTGCTGCAAAAAAATTAAATCGCCCCGTAAAAGTATTATTGACCCGTCCACAAATGTTTACTTTAGTAGGGTATCGTCCACAGTCTTGGCAAAAAATTGGAGTGGGTGCAGATGCTTCCGGTAAATTAATAGGAATTTCACATGAAGCCATAAGTAATACTTCTCGTTACGAAGATTTTAGAGAAGGGATTGTAAATGTGTCTAAATTTTTATATGCATGTGAAAATGTAGATACTAAATATAGTTTATTGCCATTAGATGTTTCCACACCTACTTGGATGCGCGGACCTGGAGAAGCCACAGGAAGTTTTGGTTTAGAAACTGCATTAGATGAATTGGCACATCAATTAAAAATGGATCCTATTGCACTTAGAATAAAAAACTTTTCCGAAATCAATCAAGAAAATAAAATGCCTTTTTCGGCAAATTATTTGAAAGATTGTTACCAATATGGAATGGATAAAATTGGCTGGAAAAACAGATCTATGATTCCTGGTAAAATAAAAGAAAATGGTTGGCTAGTAGGGTATGGAATGGCGGTGGGTGTTTTTGGTGCCAATAAAGGTTCTGCATCCGTGAGAGCTGTCTTTAATAAACAAGGTAATTTAGTATTAGAAAGTGCCGTCAGCGATATGGGGCCTGGTACTCCTACAGCAATGACCAAAATTGCCGCTTCGGTATTGCAAATGCCTGCTCAAAAGATAAAATTTAAATTAGGGGATTCCGATTTGCCTCCTGGTCCTACGCAAGGGGGCTCCGGGACTACCTCTAGCCTTGGTTCTGCAGTAGATTTAATTTGTAATAATATTATTAAAGAGATAAAAAAATTAGCAATTCAATTTGCACCATCATTCAAAGCAATGACGGAAGATGCGATTGAAATTAAAAATGAATTAGTGCAATCTAAGTTGGGCAATGAAAATATCACTTTACAAGAATTATTTCAATTAGCAGGCAAAGAAAATATAGATTTAACAGTGACTTCAACAGGAAATGGGGCACAGCCATTAAAATATGCTACTAATTCTTTTTCAGCTCACTTTGTGAAAGTACTTGTACATCCACAAAAAGGAACTATTGACATTCAACAAATTATTTCTACCGGTGATGCTGGTAAAATTATAAGTGAAAATACGGCCCGAAGTCAAATGTTAGGTGGTGTAGTAGGAGGCATTGGAATGGCTATGTCTGAGCAAGTGGATTGGGATCATACTTCTGGTCAAATTATTAATGCGAGTTTTGGCGGTTATCATGTACCTCTTCATAAAAATATTCCTAACACAGAAGTTTGGTTTGTGAATAAGCCTGACCCATATATTAATTCCATTGGAGCTAAAGGGCTAGGTGAAATTGCTTTTATTGGATTGGCTGCAGCCATTTCAAATGCACTATTTAATGCAACTGGAAAAAGAGTTCGAGATTTACCTATAACTCCACAAAAACTAGGCTTTAAGGCAAATAGTTAAAAAAGCGCTTTTTAATTTATATTTTTGAAAAATGAAAAAAGTGCTCGTTTTATGTACTGGCAACAGTTGTCGTAGTCAAATAGCAGAAGGCTATTTAAAACATTTTGCAGGTGATAAAGCTGCCATTTACAGTGCAGGTGTTGAAACCCATGGAGTAAATCCTAAAGCGATTGAAACTATGAAGGATGATGGTATTGATATTTCTCAACACACATCTAATCATATTTTAGAATATCAAGAGATTGATTTTGACTTTGTGATTACGGTATGTGATAATGCAAAAGAACGCTGTCCTTATTTTCCTAGCAAAGCGATAAAGTATCATTATAATTTTCCTGATCCTGCAAAAGCTATTGGGACCCAAGCTGAAATCAAAGCATCATTTGCTAGTACTCGAGATATGATTAAAGCTTATTGCGCCCATTTTGTAAAAACAAATCTTTAGAAATATTTTTTCATTAAGATGCTTTAGTTCCATTGTATCGCAAAATACAAACATGGGGTGTTCCCAATATTGGTAAGATTATGCAACACGGTAGATCCTAATAGTACCACATCACCTGCATTCGCTTTTTGATGGTCCGTTCCAATTTGCATTTCTGCATTTCCTTCCAACATGAGGATAATTTCTTCATTGACATGAGTATGGGGGTCATGACTTTTAAATCCAACATTAAGTTGTGTTACATGAATATCAAAACGATTTAACATGGCAGTAGGACGGTCAAAAAATTGTCTTACACCTCCTTTATCATGTGGTTTGAAAGTGATGTCATCCCAATGAGTGATAAATGATCCACCTGCTTTGACTCCTCTTTCAATATTCATAGAGGCGCCCACCATATAGCTCATCTCATATATTTCAAGAGGCGTTTCTTCATTATTCGTAATTTTTATTTTATCCCCTGGCAAAACACATACGACAGACCCTCTATTGAGTGTAGTGGTTTGTTCATTTAATTGAATACTTGCTAATCCTTTTTTAACAATATAAAATCTTTCAATGGTATTTGATTGTTTAACATCCATTTTTTGATGACTGGGTAGTAAGATACCCTTCATGGTATGTTTATTTAAAATGCCTCCTTTACCATCAAAAATGGTGCTTGATTGTATTTTTTTTGCATTTGTTTGGGCAACAAGATTCCATTTAAATACTTGGGAGGGCAGGGGGGATTCCTGAGCATGTAATATCCCACAAACTATTATAGACAATAAAGTGAGCATTTTTTTCATAAAGTGATTATTTAAACATTCGTTCACACTAAAGTCATTTTAATTATACTTAATATGTCGTACTTTAGGCTTCTTAAAAATACACTTAAGAAGATGAAAAAACAAATCACTTTTATAGCCCTGCTTGCTTTTACAATGATTGCAAAGGCTCAATTAGCTACTGCTCCTATTACTTTGCCCAATGGATGGAAATTAAGTCCTGTTGGGAAGTCATTTGCTTTAGGTGATTTGCCTTTGAATATCGCTGTTAGTAAATCTGGAACATGGATGGCAGTCACCAATAATGGATATAGTACTCAGACCATTCAATTAATTCAAACATCCACTGAAAAAGTAGTTGACTCCATTGTGATTGGCAAATCATTTTATGGTCTACAATTTTCATCTGACGAAAAGTATTTATATGCTTCGGGTGGGCACGATAATCTTATCATAAAATATGGCATTTCAAACGGTCGATTAGTAAATAAAGACACGTTTAATTTAGGCACTCCTTGGCCCAACGCCATTGGCCCTTCTGGAATTTGTTTAGATGAAAAAAGAAATTTATTATATGTTGTAACGCGAGAAGACAAACGTTTATATGTGGTTGATCTTATTACTAAAAAAACAGTAAAATATTTTGGATTAAATGCTGAAGCATTTACTTGTATTTTGAGTCCAGACAATAAAAAATTATATATTTCTTGTTGGGGTTGTGATCAAGTTAACACTTTGGATTTAGCCACTCAAACATGGGATTCGCCTATTACTGTGGGAGATAATCCCAATGAAATGTTGGTGTCTCCAGATGGTAAATATTTATACGTTTGCAATGCCAATGACAATAGTGTTTCGGTGATTGATACTAAAACAAAACATGTCATTGAAACATTAGATGCTGCTTTATATCCTAATTCACCAAGCGGTTCCACCTCCAACAGTATATGCTTAGATGCTGTTCATAAAAAATTATACATTGCTAATGCAGATAATAACTGTATTGCAGTTTTTGATGTGGAACATCCAGGTCAAAGTGAGTCCAAGGGTTTTATCCCAGTGGGATGGTACCCTACTTCAGTAAGATTATTTAATAATAAACTTTGGGTAGCTAATGGAAAAGGATTTACATCAAAACCTAATCCATATGGCCCATCTCCTGTTCGTAAAAAAGAAGAAGTAATAAGTCATGGAGCTTCCTTTAAACCAGGCTCTCAAGTGGAATATATAGGAGGCTTGTTTAGAGGAACGATGAGTATTATTCCTATACCTTCTGAAAAATTATTAGCGACTTACACCAAAGCGGTTTATGCGAATGTGCCTTATTCAATTTCAAAAACGTTGAATGCAGATACTACTGCTCCAGGATTTCCCATACCAATGACTTTAAAACAAAAATCGCCTATTAAATATGTTTTTTATGTGATCAAAGAAAATCGAACCTATGATCAAGTACTTGCTGATATGCCTGGTGGTAATGGAGACACCAGTTTACTTTTATTTGGTAAAAAAATCACTCCCAACCAACATCAAATAGCTTCTTCATTTGTTTTATTAGATAACTTTTATGTAAATGCCGAAGTGAGTGCTGTAGGCCATAATTGGACCATGGGAGGCTATGCTACGGATTACTTAGTTAAAACCTGGCCCACCAGTTATAGTGGACGTGGTGGAACTTATGGTGGCGAAGGGGAAAGAGAAATAGCTAATAATAAAAATGGATTTTTATGGGATCAATGTAACCGATACGGAGTTAGCTATCGTTCCTATGGGGAATTTGTTTCTGGAAATAAACCAAGTGTTGCAATCTTAAAAGATCATTATGCAACTAAATATCCCAGTTATAATTTAAATATTACCGATGTTTCAAGAGTTCAGGTTTGGAAAAAAGAGTTTGATTCATTGGTGGCGAATAACAAACTCTCTCAATTCAATACGGTACGTTTAGGCAATGACCATACTGAAGGCTTAAAACTTGGAAGACCTACTCCTTATGCGCATGTTGCAGATAACGATTATGCAGTGGGATTGTTTATTGAAGCTTTATCAAAAAGTCCCATTTGGAATGAGACGGCTGTATTTATAGTTGAAGACGATGCACAAAATGGTTCAGATCATGTTGATGCGCACAGAAGTCCTGCTTATTTAGCAGGCGGATTTGTAAAGCGAAATATGGTGGATCATACAGCCTATACTACTGCTGGTATATTAAGAACTATAGAGTTGATTTTAGGAATCCCTCCTATGACACAATATGATGCTGCAGCATTACCTCTATGGCGTTGTTTTGATAATAAAGCTTTACCTTTTAATTTCACTGCTATTAAGCCTATGATTGACATGCATGAATTAAATACTGCCCGTAACGATTGGCAAAAACGTTCCGAACAATTTAATTTTGTTGTAGAAGACAGTAATAATGATTTTGAATTTAATAAAGTATTATGGCATGGATTAAAAGGGAATGTCCCTTATCCAGCCCCTCGACGTGCGGCATTTATTATACCTACCGAAAAAGATTAAGTGTATGGCTATTCAACTGATTAAAAATCGTTCAGACATTGGTGCAGGTACACGTGGATCAGATATGGGTATTGATGCGATGGAAATCGCAGCAATTAATCAAAGTAATGATTATTTTAACAGACATCCATTTTTAGATGTTATAACACATAATGAATCGATCTATCATAAAAACACAAATAATTTTGCCAAACGCATTGAACATGTTAAAGAACAATGTCAAAGAGTATGTGATGCAGTAAAAAAAAGTTTTCATGATGGTTTTTTTCCTATTGTACTTTCTGGAGATCATTCTTCTGCGTTGGGCACTATTAGTGGAATTAAAGCTGCTTTTCCAGAAAAAATTCTCGGAGTAATATGGATTGATGCACATGCTGATTTACATTCTCCTTTTACTTCTCCATCAGGCAATATTCATGGTATGCCTTTAGCTGCAGCAATGCATATCGATAATTTATCTGATAAAATAAATGAACCAGAAATAAATACTCAAAATCAATGGAATCAAATGAAAGAAATGGGATTTATAGGCCCTAAATGTATTCCCGAACATCTTATTTATTTTGGTTTACGTGACTATGAAAATGCTGAACAAAATATAATAGATCAGTTTTCGATTAAAGTATTTACAATTGAAGAGCTAAGATTCAGGGGTATTTCTGTATGTATTGCAGATGCCATAAATAAATTA
This sequence comes from Chitinophagaceae bacterium, assembly GCA_017853235.1. Lineage (GTDB taxonomy): Bacteria > Bacteroidota > Bacteroidia > Chitinophagales > Chitinophagaceae > Sediminibacterium. The sequence continues at coordinate 6,715 of JAFMJX010000004.1, forward strand.
CATAATTGCGATCATATCTATATTTCTTTTGATGTAGATTCCATGGATTGTGATAGAATTTCATATGGCACCGGAACGCCTGTCCCAGTTGGTTTTACTTCAGAAGAAGTGATGAGAATTATGGAACATTTCGTTGCCACTCGTAAAGTTTCTTGTATCGAATTTGCCGAAATCAATCCTTTATTGGACAACAAAGGAAATAAAATGGCAGAAACAGCTTTTCAAGTATTGGATTTTATTTCTGGTAAAATTTAGTTTATTGATTTACGAGACTTGTTAAGTGGGTATTAAAATATTTCTTGAAATAAAGTAATTGAAAATCGATACTATTACTCCAATAGGCTTTGTTGTGTGATCCTGGCCTTTCAATGTAATCGTGTTCAATTTTCATCTCCATTAATTTTTGGTGTAAACTTCGGTTTACTTCTATGAAAAAATCATCTAAGCCACAGTCAAAAATAATAGCTAGGTCTTTATTTTTTAATTTATTGGCAACATTGACTACAACATTGTCATCCCAATTCTGTTTGTTTTCGGCATAAGTACCTAAATCTTTTTTGATGTCCCAATTATTAGGGAAGGGCCTAAAATCAACACCTCCGCATACACTACCTGCTACTCCAAATTGATCCAAATGTTTGATTGCTAAATACAATGCACCATGGCCACCCATACTTAATCCGGTGATGGCTCTTGCATCTTTATGTTGGATTACTGGGTAATGGCTATCAATATATGGAAGTAATTCTTGTGTGATGTAGGACTCATATTTGATAGACGGATCAATGGGGCTGTCAAAATACCAACTTCCATAACCACCATCAGGTGTGACTATGATCATACCTAATTCATCTGCTTTTGCATTTAATTGAGGAGCATCCTTTAACCAATTGGAATAATTTCCACTATATCCATGAAGTAAATAAGCAACTGGATATTTTTGATTGGTTTGATTCTTTGAGTTTGAATTGTAGGTACTTGGGGTGATGACTACAAATTTACTTTCCTTGCGTAAAAATTGACTGTATAAAGTAATCGTATCAGAAGTAGAAGCCATTACTTGCGATACAAAAAAAGTGACCATTAAACTAATTGCTATTTTATTTTTCATGGCTAATTATAAATTTTTTAAGGGTGGTCATTAATTCATTAAATTTAGCATTTAATTAGTTAATTCATGAAACCAATTTTAATAAAAAATTACAAAGACTATCTTAAAAAACTTCCAACAGATCGTAAAATTCGTTTTCAACAATTTCACGAAATTATAATCAAGGCAGCACCAAGTGTTGAAATGGGCATTAGTTATCAAATGCCATGTTTGAAAATGGAAGGAATCATTTTGTATTATGCAAGTTTTGAAAAACACGTGAGCCTTTTTCCTTATTCTAAAACAATTGAAGTGTTTGGCGAGCAATTAAAAGAATTTAAAACCACTAAAGGGACAATTCAGTTTTCAAATCTAAAACCATTGCCAAATCGATTAATAACGGCTATTGTGAAATATCGTTTACGAGATCATTTAACAAAAATGGCAGAGAAAAAAACTAAATTAAAAAATAAAACTTTCTCATCGAAAAAAAAGTAATATCTTATTTAAAAGTAATATAGCTTTTTGTAAGCGCTAGTAAAAAAATTATTTTCTTCTCAAAGCAGCCACGTCTGCTTTTGTAACTTCTGCAGTTTTTGGGTTGAAATTATTTTTCATGTATTTAATAATTTCTACAATTTCTTCATCTTTTAAGTAAATATGGTTTGGCATCACATTATTATAGCTTTTACCGCCCACTTTTATAGGCCCGCTGTATCCGTTTAAAATGATGTTGATCAATCTATTTTTTTCACTTACCCATTCCGTATTATTAATTGATGGGAATCTGTTTTCATCACCTAGCCCATTCATTTGATGACAAGAAGCACATTGTTTTTGAAATAATTGCGCGCTAGGTAATAGTTTTTCTTTATATACGATATCTTTTGCTTCATCTGGAATTCTTAAATTACTTGCTTTTTTTCTTTCATTTATTTTGGCAATTGCAGCTTCGTTAAATTTAGTTTTATCTCCATTATAAATGATCCTCCAAATTTTTCCTTTTCTTGAATCTACCACGTATAAAGATCCATCAGGCCCTTCGGACAATCCCATTGGTCGAAATTTGGCATCACTCACATTTGGAATAGGATCTATGCCTGCAAATCCATCCGCGAATACTTCCCAATCCCCTGAAGGTTTTCCATCTTTAAAAGGAACGAAACAAACCACATATCCCGCTTGAGGATAAGGGTCACGGTTAGTAGAGCCATGAAAAGCAATGAATGCTCCATTTTTATAATGGTCTGGGAATTGACTTCCTTTATAAAATAATAAATCATTGGGTGCCCAATGTGCAGGGAATGCCATAATGGGTAAACCTACTTCAGGATTTCTAGCTAATTTTTTTCCATCTCCTCCATATTCTGGAGCTAATAATTTTTTTTGTTGAATGGGATCGTAGTAACTATAAGGCCATCCATAATCCGTACCTTCTTTTAATTGTATAAATTCTTCAGCAGGCAATACTGCATTTTGCCATGCTGAATAATATTGTGGCCATAGTAAATGCAAATCATCACGACCATGTTGCACTAAAAATAAACTATTCGCTTCTTGGTTCCAATCCATTGCCACCACACTTCTTAATCCAGTAGCCACTCTTACACCATCTTTTTGAAACAGTCCAGTTCCATTCGCTTTAAATTTCCATATACCACCATGATCTACAAGCTCCGGGCAAGGATCTGCACCAAGTACGCCTGCAGTTGCGCCTCCTAAGTTGCTTGCTAAATCTTGACAAGCATTTGAAGGGGCGCTAAATGGGATATACATATTATCATCCTTATCAAAAGCAATTGTTTTGGTAATATGCCAATGTGCGCCATGTCCATGATCGTCCACTAAAACAATTTCAGGTTCTCCAGTTGGAATTAATTCCCCACTAGATAGCTTTTGTTTGTATACTACTTTTTCGGAACTGAAGTATAGATAATTTTTATGAATTCTCATTTCCGTAGCAAAGCTTCCATCATTAGGATAATCGCCAAAACGTTGCATGATTGCTGCCTTACCTTGTTTATTCACTTGAATTGCAACATTTCCCGAATCTCCTTCGGTGATTCTAAGTTTGACATAAATATTTCCTTCATCACTCACAGCGATATGTCTTGCGGGTCCGGAACTATCTGTAACCACTAAAGCTCCAAATCCAGGAGCTAAAAAAAGTCCTCCATTATCTGCATCTGTTTGAGGTAAATTAGTTGCAGTATTATGGCAGTGAATTTGTAAAAAGCTTATACTTAATAAGATAAAGCTTCCTAAAATTGTATTCAAATATTTCATAAAAATCAGTGCATTATTTATTATCCTTCACACATCTCACCGACATGCCATTCATTTTACCAAAAGGACCTTTAAGCAATTCATTACTTGCGTTTAAGATCATAATATATTTTGCTTTATCAATATCCACTTGATTGGAAGTCCAAAAACCAGCCCCTTCTCCTTCGTATCCAAACCAACTTATTCCACTTCTAAATCCTCCTGGCATTACATTCATTCCGTGGGTATTGGTACCATTTCCATCCACTCCTTTATAAGGTTTCCATCCTTGTTTGGTTTTTAATTTTCCACCTGCTACGGCGTCACCTCCTAGTTTAAGTGCTAGCAAAGTCCATTCTTCATCTTTTGCTACATGCCAACCCTTTGGGGCTAATATCCTGATATCATTCACTGCGTACCAATTATATAATTTACCATATTTAGCGCCATTGGCAGTATCATTTTTATAATAACACCAGGCAGGCAAACCTTGTTTACATAAATACACCCAATCGTCCTTAGTTTGCGCTTCCGGAATTTCATCTCCATTTTGAAAAGTACTTACATTTAAATTTTCTACCATCCATTCGCTATTTCCTATTTTAACGGATTTGTATTTTTCTTTATTCCAATTCAAAAGTGAACAGGATGAAGCAAATAATATGAAAAGAAGTCCAATTATTTTGTTTTTTTGATTCAAACGTATCATGGTATCAAGTTTGGGTCTATGTAGGGCCTTATTTCATCTAAATTATTGAAAAAAATCCAATCCCATTTGCTTTCATTCCACTATTTTTGACTCTTAAAATCAAACAAAATGGCAACCAAAATTACGATTAACAATAACGGATCTATTAAAGTAGAAGGCGAATTCACCATTGTAGATAGATCAGGGGAAACCTATGATTTAGCAGGTAGAGAAGTCATTGGATTATGCCGCTGTGGATTAAGTAAAAACAAGCCATTTTGTGATGGAGCCCACAATGGTCAATTTGAACATGAAGCAAAAGCTTTCGCACTGCCTCCTAAAAAAACAGTTTAATTATTTTGAGTTTTGATTCTCCTTAAAAAGAGCATCAATTATTTTCAAGTTATATTTTGGATTTTAAACTCATCCAACCGCCTCCGTTATATACCTCAATGCCAGCACTTTTTAAGATGGACTTAGCCATATTGCTTCTGGCACCGCTTTGGCAAACCGTAATGATGGGTTTGTTCCATTTTTTGATCATTTCCAAATCACGTTGAATCAAATTAACGGGAATATTTTTTGAACCCTTAATATGACCTCTGTCAAATTCTTGAGGGGATCTTACATCAATTATAATTGCACCGTTACTGATTAAAGCATTAAAATTTATTTTTGGCCCCCATAATTTTTTAAAAAATTCAAACATCTTATTTCGGTTTTATTGGCGCGAAGTTAATTTATTTAGTGGAGTTGCCAATGATGAATAAAATCATAATTTAGTTCGCGGTACTTTCATTGAACTTTGTTATATACTATTTGATTTCATTTAAAATTAATATTTGCGCGTACTTATTTTCCCTAATTTTAAATACAAAAATATAGATATGCTTGAATCAAATCAAAATTTGGATGCTCAAAAATTAACTGAATCTCGTCGTAAGTTTATAAAAAATGTATCTTTTGCTTCTGTTGTTTTTTTAACAGGGGGAATCAAAAGTATAAGTGCTGCCGAAGTTTTTCAACTAAGAAATAAAGTAAAGCTAAGATTTGTAGTGGCATCTGATGCACATTATGGCCAAGTAAAAACACCTTATCAGGAAAATATTGAAAACATAGTGCAGCAAATCAATTCATTTCATCATGAAAATCATTTGCATTTTTGTGTCATGAATGGCGATTTAATTCATAATGACAAACAGTTCATGCCTCAAGTGAAAACCCAAATAGAGGTATTAAAGATGCCATATTATGTAACAAGAGGAAATCATGATATGGTAAGTTTAGAAGAATGGGAACAGGTTTGGGGAACCCCTACACATCATGATGCAGTAGTGAAAAAAAATGCATTGATCTTTGGCGATAGTTCAAATGAAAAAGGGGAGTATATTTCACCAAATTTAGATTGGCTTGAAAATAAATTTAACGAACATCAAGATCAAAAAAATATTTTATTATTCATTCATATCCCACAAATAGTCACTTTACCAAGTGGCATTAATACACCTAACTTTTTATCTTTACTTAAAAAGTATAAAAATATTAAAGCAGTTTTTCACGGACATGATCATATGCAGGACACTGCTAAGGTCATTGAAGGAGTACCTTTTATTTATGATTCCCATATTGGTGGAGATTGGGGTACCAAGTACCATGGGTTTAGAGTAGTAGAAATCATGAAAGACAATACATTGTTGACTTACATGATGAATCCTACTTTAAAAATGAATGAATTTTCTTGCTAATAAAAAAATACATTATAGTATCACACTACCTTGACGTGTGATAATAAAATCTATAAGTTCGTCTAGGCTAATATTTGCACGGTTACAAGCATCGTCAATGTCTTCTCTAGACACATTAGCTGCAAAAGCTTTATCCTTTAATCTTTTTTTAACTCCTTTTACATCCATGCCTTCATAGCCTCCAGGACGCATTAAGGAATAAGCATGTATTAAACCTGATAATTCATCAAATGCAAATAACATTTTGTCCATTGAGGTTTCGGGGAATACACCAAAATGAATGGGGCCATGCGATGCGATGGCTCTGATAATTTCTGGGTCAATATTTTTTTCTTCTAAATATTCTATTATTTTTTTGCAATGAAGTTCGGGCCATTGATCCCAGTCAGCATCATGTAATAAGCCTGCCATTTCCCATTTCCATTGTCCAGCTTCATCTAGTAATTCTTTTTCTTTACTCCAACAACGCATTAAATGTGCTACTTGTTTCATATGCATTTTTAATTTTGGGTTGAGCACCCAATCGTTAAAAATTTGCATTGCTTCTTCCTGCGTGAAAACATTACCTTGATTTGCTTTGTTCCCAAATTCGGTTCTACCTAAATGAAGTGACATATGAATTAGTTTTGTATCATTCTAATATAAAGGTCCTCTACTTTTTTCCGGGCCCACAAAGTTTTCCTTAAAAATTTTAAACTTGATGAAATGCTAGGGTTGCTATTAAAGCAATTAATAGGAATATGCTGTCCTAAAGCTTCCCAGCCAAAATAAGCGACCAATTCGGTCACTATGAATTCTAAAGTTTTTCCGTGTAAGGGGTCCTTGGACGCTTGTTGCATATACAATATTAAGTAATTTGCTTGGATGAATGCACACCGATATTTTGTTTTAAATAAGCCAATGAATATGGTGTCTCAATTTGTGAGTTCTCATCCCGTCCGTTTATTGGGTGATCTTTCCTTTCCATTTCCCGAGGGAACACATGCCATTGGACGATTAGATCAAGCTTCAGAAGGTTTACTTTTATTAACCACTAATAAAAAAATAACTCGTCTTTTGTTTCAAAATGTAATTCCACACCAACGCACTTATTTAGTTCAGGTGAAAAATAAAGTAACCGACGAAACAATTCAACAATTAGCCAATGGGATTTTAATTAGTGCCCCCAATGGATTACAATATAAAACATTACCTTGTCAAGTGTCTTTGGTTAACCCTCCCTCTAATTTGTGGAAAACGGATAACCCTCCTCATAAAAACGCGGCAAGTGATTGGCTAACAATTACTTTGACAGAAGGCAAATATCATCAGGTTCGTAAAATGGTAGCAGCAGTGCATCATAAATGTATCCGATTAATCAGAACTTCAATTGAACAGCTTACATTGGGAAACCTAGCTCCTGGCGAAGTACTAGAATTAAGCGAAGCTGATTTTTTTTCTAAATTAAATTTATAAAATGTATTTTTCTTTTACTAATGTCGATTTACTAGGGGTGAATTTTAGGGGTAAGTAGCAATTTTTATGGTTCTTGTAAATATAACCTTCCTCATTGCTTTTTTAATTAAACGGTTGCCTTATGATTTTTTCATTAAAATTGTCCAATTTATTTTCTTTCGCTCATCGAATTCGCTTAGGTATTTTTTGCGGATGTCTATTTATATCCACATTAATGTTTGGGCAGTCCAAAACCTTGACCATCAATAAAGCCACATTGATCGACAAAATCAAAGGAGGTTGGGCTGGAAAGATGATTGGAGTAACTTATGGAGCGCCCATTGAGTTTCGGGCACAATATGCTACTTATGATGATTCAATCAATTGGACACCAAAGGATATACGAGGCAGTATGTGGCAGGATGATATTTATGTTCAACTTACTTTTATGATGACCATGGATCAATTTGGTATCCATGCTCCAGCAAAAAAATACCAAGAAATGTTTGCTAAAGCAGGATATATGCTTTGGCACGCCAATGTACAAGCTAGAAAAAATTATTATGACAGTATATTTCCGCCTGCTTCTGGAAGTCCTGAATTTAGTGATCATTCAGATGATATTGACTTTCAAATTGAAGCTGATTATTTAGGTTTTATGTGTCCTGGTTTACCTCAATCAGCTATGAAATTGGCTAATAAAATTGGGCATATTATGAACTATGGTGATGGCGTTTATGGCGGCATATTTTTATCTACTTTATATACACAAGCTTATTTTGACAACAACATTCCATCCATTATCAATAAATCTTTGCATTCTATTCCACAACAAAGTGATTATGCTAAAATTGTTCGTGATGTAATTCAATTACATCAAAAGTATCCTAATAGTTGGAAAGCAGCATGGGCTCAATTACAAAATAAATGGGGCTATGATCATATTTGTGCTGCAGGGACAAATTTTAATATTGATGCGAAGTTTAATGGAGCCTTTATTATTATGGGTTTATTATATGGAGAAGGCGATCCTATGAAAACGATGGAAATTACAACTCGTTGTGGTCAGGATGCCGATTGTAATCCATCCAATGCCATGGCAGTTTTAGGCGTTATCAAAGGGTTTAGTCAACTTCCTGCTTCTATGCAAGATGGGGTGAATGCAGTGGGAGATACTTTGTTTATTAATACCACCTATTCTTATCGGACGGCTGTTCAAAATACGTATCAATATGCATTGCAAATGATTCAGCAAAATGGAGGTAAAGTAATTGATGAACAAATTTCATGGCCTGAACAAAAAGTAACTCCGACACAATGGGAAGATGCTTATCCTCATTTAGTGTTTGATAAAAAACTTTCTGTTTTTGACAAAACGAATTGGGTTTCAAAAGGGGATTGGAAAACGTATAAAGAAAAATCCTGGGATGGTAAAACAGAAAGGCCGCAGGCGGTTATGTCTGCAACTAAAGGCGATGAAATCACCTTTAGTTTTGAAGGCACAGGAATTTCTATAGCTGGGAATTGGGTGAAGGATGGGGGCAAAGCTGCTATTTATGTAGATGGAAAATGGCATCGAGATATTGATACTTATTTTGATTACGCACAACAAGAGCATCGAAATATCACTTTGTGGAATGACTTTAAATTAAAACCTGGTAAACATATTGTGACTATTCAAGTCAAAGGTGAACATCATTCTAATTCCAGCTCCTCTAATGTTTATATCACCGAAGCTGTTATTTATAAAACCGCATCTAAAAAAAGTAGCATCTATAATTTCCCTGAAAACTAATTTTTTGATAGGGTTTAGTTTTCTACCATATCATACAGGTGATGAATCAAGCCATCTGCTAATCCAATTTTAGGGACATGAATTTCGTCAATATTGGCCCATTTACAAATGGCATTATAAATAGTAAGTGCTGGCACAATCACTTCGGCTCTGTCTTTTTTTATTGTATATTTTTTCATTCTTTCATCAATGCTAAGAGGATCCATTTCTTTGAAAATTTCTTTAAGTGTGTCGTAAGAAATAGATTTATTAGGCTTTGCTCCTAATAATGAAAATATTTTATTGATGTTCCCCCCAGATCCAATTCCAATCATATTATCATACTTTTTGGAAAGATCTTTTAAGGTTTCTTTCATTTCTTCCCAAGTTTCATCTTTTACTTTGTTGGTTAATAAACGAACAGTGCCAATATTAAAAGAATGTTGTAAAACAACTTGAGATTTGTGGTATAAAGTGATTTCGGTGCTACCACCGCCCACATCAATATAGAGGTAGCTTTTATCCTTGTCTAATAATTCTGCAATATGATTTTCGTAAATTATTTCAGCTTCTAAATCACCTGAAATAATTTCAATTTCTATAGAAGTTTCCGATTTGATTTCTTTAATTATTTCTTTAGCATTTTCGGCATCCCTCATAGCACTTGTTGCACATGCCATATAATGCTCCACTTCATATACTTTAAGTAAGTTATTAAATGCTTTTATGGTATTGATAAGCATTTTTTTCTTTTGACCACCAATATACCCTTTTTCAAATACATCAAAACCTAAGCGAAGTGGTATCCTTAATAAATTTAATTTATTAAATTCAGTTTCTTTCCCTTTTTTCACAACCTCACAGATTAATAATCTGGCAGCATTACTTCCTATATCTATAGCGGCAAGTATCAATTTTTAGTATTTTTTACCCATTAAATAATGATATGTAGCAACCTGAGATTTACAGGCTTTCTTACCTTCGGAAGGTACATAATTATTATTTAATTTGGAGTCTAAAATTCTAGCTTTTTTATTATCCATTAATTGAATATTTAAAATATCAATCAATTCCTTTTTGATATTTTTATCTAATATAGGAGTCGCTACCTCAATGCGGTGGTCTAAATTTCTAACCATCCAATCTGCACTTGAAATATACACTTTCTCATTTCCCTTATTATGAAATATCATTACCCTCGCATGTTCTAAATATTCATCTACAATACTTATAGCGTTTATTTTACTTCCTAATTTTTCTTTGACATTTTTTAAAGTCAAAATACCTCGTATAATTAGATTCACTTCAACTCCTTCTTTGACTGCCTTGTAAAGGTGGTCTAGTAAAATTTGGTCACTTAGAGAGTTTAATTTAATTGAGATTTTTCCAATTTTACCTTGCTTTGCAAATTTGATCTCATTGTCTATAAGTTTTACAATGGAGCTTCGCATATTAGTAGGAGAAATGAGTAAGTTTCTTGATTTACTTATTGGTTTAATTCCAGCGTGCCAATTTTCTAAATAAGTAAATACTTTATTAGCTTCAGTTAAAATAGTCCTTGATGATGTCAGTAAACAATGATCAGCATATATTTTTGCAGTTTTTTCGTTTAAATTACCAGTGCTTATAAAACCATATTGTATTATCTTTTTGTTTATCTTTTTTTGAATCACACAAAGTTTAGCGTGTACTTTAATATTTGGAATACCTACAATTACATTCACGCCTTCTTCTTCCAAAACTGTTTTCCATTCTAAGTTAGCTTCTTCGTCAAACCTTGCTTTTAGTTCTAAAAATACAGTCACTTTTTTCCCATTTCTTGCAGCATTGATAAGTGCATTAATCACTTTGGAGTTACTTGCTAATCGATAAGCAGTTATTTTTATGGAATACACCGTATCATCCATTGCAGCCTCTCTTAATAAATCAATTACAGGATCAAAACTGTGATAGGGGAAGTGCAGCATCACATCTTTTTTCAAAATAACTTCAGAAACCAATTGTTTCTTTTTAAATAAAGGGTGGGAAAATGGCCCTGGACGTTGATTTTTTTCGGTCAAGACATCAGGAAAATCCATAAAATGTCTAAAATTATGTATGTGACCTCCCGGTATAATACTGCTTTTACTAGTTAATTGTAATTTTTTAATTAAGAATTCTAATAGTTCTGCATTCATCTCTTTATCATAAACAAATCTTACAGGTTTGCCTTTTCTGCGACTTTTTATACCTTTAGAAATTTTATCTACATAGTTAATTCCTACTTCTTGTTCTATATCAATTTCTGCATCTTTTGTTATTTTAAACACATTGGCTTCAAAGTGATTAAATTTAAAATGAGAGAAAATAATTGGTAAATTAAATTTGATGATATCTTCTAACAAAATGATATTTTGTTTGTTATTAGTACTTGGCAAAATGACAAAACGTCCAATGGATCTTGAAGGAATTTCAATAAGAGAAAACTTTTCTTGATAGGCATCTTTTTTGTTACGCATCACAATTGCTAAGTACAAACTTTTATCTCTTAAGTAGGGTAATTCGGGTAGATTTTCAATCATTAATGGAATAATGTAAGGCCGAACTACATTGTCAAAATAGTCTCTTACAAATACTTTTTGAGCTAGAGTTAATTTTTTTTCATTGACTAGTATTACATTCCTCTTAATCAATTCTTTGTTGATATTATTCCATATTCTTGTAAATTCACTTTGTTGTTTTAAAACAATTGTTTGTATTTCTTCTAAAATTAAATGGGGAGAGTCTAAAATATCTATGTTGACTTTCTTTTTTTTGTCAATCACCTCTACCATTCTTTTTAATGTAGCTACTCTAACTCTAAAAAATTCATCTAAATTATTTGAAAATATTCCCAAAAATCGTATGCGGTCCTTTAAAGAAACGGTTGTATCATTTGCCTCTTGTAATACTCTTCCATTAAAACTTAACCAGCTGATATCTCGAGGAACATATTTGTACTTCATTTTCTTATGTAATTGATTTGTAAAATTAAAGTTTCTAGAATTAAGTAATATTCCATTCATAATTTGATAACATTAAAGTAATATTTAGGAAATATTGTCTTTATATGCTTGTACGTTATTTACATAAAATTCGAACATGGATAAAAGACCAATGGAAATATGTATTTTAAGTGATTTACATTTAGGTACATTTGGTTGTCAAGCAAAAGAAGTTCTAAATTATTTAAAAAGTATTCAGCCAAAAACGCTCATTTTAAACGGAGATATTATAGACATATGGCAGTTTAATAAACGTTATTTCCCAGCAAGCCATATGGCTGTAATAAAGCAAATATTCAGCATGGCAAGTAAGGATACAAAGGTAATCTATATCACTGGAAATCATGATGAAGCTTTACGTAAATATGCCGATTTTGAAATGGGTAATATCCAATTAACAGATAAAATTGTATTTGAAATAAATGGCGAAAAAAACTGGGTATTTCATGGAGATGTTTTTGATAGAACAACTAAAGGGAGTGCTAAATTATTAGCCAAACTTGGTGGTTATGGGTATGATTTATTAATCATGATTAATAGCTTTTTAAACTGGTGGATGAAAATGTTGGGTAAGGAAAAGATGAGTTTTAGCAAAAGCGTTAAAAATGGGGTCAAAAAAGCAGTTTCTTGGATCAATAATTTTGAACAAACAGCTGCTGAACTTGCCATAGAAAATAATTATCAGTATGTAATTTGTGGCCATATTCATCAGCCACAACATCGTGTTTTTTCGAACGAAAAAGGATCTGTTACCTATTTGAATAGTGGGGATTGGATTGAAAATTTAACTTCCTTAGAGTATTATGACAAAGGCTGGAAATTGTATCATTATGATCCTAAAAATTTCGAACATTTTCCTGTGCCGACTAAAAATAAAATTATTAATCTACAAGAAGAATTAAGTGTCATAACACATGAAGTAGCCTTTCAAGTTTCCATGTAATGAAAATATTTTACGCCATACAAGGTACAGGTAATGGCCATATAAGCAGGGCAGTACAATTATATCCTTATTTAAAAAAATATGGAGAGGTTGACTTTTTTTTAAGTGGATCCAATGCACAATTGAATGTTGACATTCCTATTAAATTCAAAAGCAAAGGGGTAAGCCTTTTTTATAAGCCTACTGGGGGTTTGGATTATAAAAAAATTTCAAAATCACTCTCGTTCAAAGTATTACAAGAAGCCAAAGACTTGCCATTGGATAACTATGATTTGATTATAAATGATTTTGAATTTATTACTTCACTTTCCTGTTCGTTAAAGAAGAAAAAAAGTATTCAATTTGGCCATCAAGCTAGCTTTCAAAGTAAACTCACTCCAAGAGCAAAAGTGTTTAGCCCTATTGGCAATTTAGTCTTAGAGAAGATGGTCAAAAGCACTGACTATATGGGGTTGCATTTTTCATCTTATGATAAAAATATTTATAATCCTATTATTAAGGATGAAATCATACAGGCAAATCCAATAGATGAAGGACATATCACTGTATATTTACCACAATATGCCATTCCTTTTTTAACACCTTTTTTACATCAACAAAAAGGAACTCATTTTGAAGTTTTTACAAAGGAAGTTACTCAAATAACCAATTCAAAAAATGTAACATTTTTCCCTATACATAATCAAGTATTTACAAGTAGTTTAATTAGGTGTCATGGAATCATTACTGCCGGCGGTTTTGAAACTCCAGCTGAAGCTATGTATTTAAATAAAAAAATTATAAGTATTCCAATCTTACATCATTATGAACAGGCTTGTAATGCGGAAGCAATGCGTGCAATGGGGGTGATGGTTTTAAAAAAATTAGATAACGAATTTTCGAAACAATTTACTACATGGTTAAACGAAACAAATAAAATTCAATTTCAATTAACTCATCATACCAAAAGTATTGTTGAAGATCTCATTTCAAAAGCGCCGTATAATTAGTGGCAGCAAATATTAATTTAAATTTAAAATTATTACAATGTATTTATTAGTCAATCAAAAAAATGAAACAGTTGCCTATGTGCAAAATATGATGATTTTGGATGATACTCAAGAACATGTAATTGGAATTTTGATTGGTGATTGCTTTTTTGGGAAAAAAGACCACAAACTAATAGGAAAAATATTTAATCAAACTGCTTATTTAGTAAACGGTGAAATAGTCGCCAAATTAGTATTGAATAAAGATTATAAAAGTTCAAATATTAAAAAAAGTTTAATGACAGAAGCGTGGGATATTTTAATGAATGTGAATGAACATACTTCTACTTGGATCAAGGAATCTAAAAAATGGAGTAAGTTAAGTTTGACAGATCTTTTGAAATGAAATATATTTGTATATGCAAGGTTCAAACCAAAAAAAAATCCTTTTCATTTTTATCATATTCATAACTATTACTCATTTATATTGTACTAGTAAGTCAGTAGATAGTAGTTCTAACACATGCGATCCTACAATAAGTTTTAGTAAAACTATAAAGCCTATATTAGATGCCAATTGTAATATGACTGGTTGTCATGACGATCAGGTGATTACAGCCTTAAAAGATTATCAAACAGTACATGATGGAGCTGCTCAAATTAAATTGTCAATAGTTACAGGAAAAATGCCCAAAAATAGAACCATCACCACATCCGAAAAAAATGCAATTTTTTGTTGGATTGATAATGGTGCTAAAAATAATTAAACTCCCGGGAACCATTCAGAAAACTTGGTTAAGTCTACATTTCCTCCTGATAATATAATACCCACTTTTTTTCCTTTAAATAATTCTTTGTTTCGAAGCGCTGCAGCAAATGGAACTACACAGCTTGGTTCTACAATAATTTTCATTCTTTCGTAAATCAATCTTAGTGCAGCTTTTATTTCTTCTTCTGATACCAGTAAGATATCGGTGACATGTTGTTTAATAATCCCTAAAGTTTGTTCACTTAAAGTAGTCATTAATCCGTCCGCAATTGTATTTATAAATGGCGCTTTTTCAACTTTACCCGATTTAAAACTAAGTATAGCGTCTGCTGCACCTTCTGGTTCTCCAGCATACACTTTTAAACTGGGTTTCATATAGTGAGCCCCTAGGCTTGTTCCAGATAATAATCCGCCACCACCTACTGGAGTAATTACAAAGTCAAGAGAAGGTATCTCTTCTATAAATTCCTTGATACAAGTGGCTTGACCAGTAATAACACGATAATCGTCATATGGATGTATGAATTCGGCACCAGTTTCAGAAACTACTTTTTGTAATGCTTCTTCTCTAGCTGCTTGATTGGGTTCACACATGATCACTGTTGCACCATAACCTTTAACAGCATTGACTTTCACTTGAGGGGATGTTTTTGGCATTACGATATATGCTTTTATACCCAATGTTTTGGCTGCGAAAGCCAATGCTTGTGCATGATTGCCCGAGGAGTGTGTTGCAATACCATTTTTAAGTTGTTCAGCGCTTAAACTTAAGCTGGCATTCATTCCCCCTCTTATTTTAAAAGCTCCAATTTTTTGAAAATTCTCGCATTTAAAGTAAAAATCAATCCCCGAAAGTTCATTGATACTTTGACAAGTTAGTACCGGAGTTTTATGTATATACGGCTGAATACGATTCGCAGCATCTAATATATTTTGAAGTGTAATTTCCATAGTTAAATTTATACAATATTAGTTTGTTTGCAAAATCGGGTCACAAACTTAAATTATTACATTTTGCCTTGAATAGAAGCAATAATTTTCATAGTTTTAATAGGTTATGTAAGAAGGGGGGCGTTATAAGTTTTTTAATAAAATCATAAAAATGTATTTATTAGGGTTAGATATAGGAACATCTTCGATCAAAGCATCAGTGGTTGAGATTGCCACTTCTCAATGTGTTGCATCTACTCAATTTCCTGATTCAGAAACTCCTATAATTTCATTGCAGACAGGTTGGGCAGAACAATCTCCTAATACATGGTGGGATCATGTACAAGCAGCTATTTTAAAATTGAATGCAACTAAAAAATATGATCCTCAACAAATTCAAGCTATAGGTATTTCTTACCAAATGCATGGATTGGTTTTAGTAGACAAAAATCAAGAAGTATTAAGAGATAGTATTATTTGGTGTGATAGCAGATCGGTAGAATTAGGGAACGAGGCATTCCAACAAATAGGTCCCGAAAAATGTTTAAGTCATTTATTAAATTCTCCAGGAAATTTTACTGCATCTAAATTAGCTTGGGTTAAAAAAAATGAACCTGAAATTTATCATAAAATTGATAAAATGATGTTACCTGGTGATTTTATTTCAATGAAATTTACTGGGAATATTACTACAAGTATTTCGTCCTTATCAGAAGGTATATTTTGGGATTTCAAAAAAAATGAAATGTCAAATGATGTGATTCAACATTTTGGCTTTAATCAATCTCATTTTCCAATCATTCAAGAGGTGTTTAGCAATCATGGAAATTTACTTTCGACGGTGGCTAATGCTTTATCTCTCAAAGCTGGTATTCCGATAACGTATAAGGCAGGGGATCAACCTAATAATGCATTGTCATTGAATGTATTTGAGCCAGGAGAAGTGGCTGCTACTGCCGGAACTTCGGGAGTGATTTATGGAGTGACAGATAAAGTCACTTATGATGCACAATCAAGGGTGAATAGTTTTGCTCACGTGAATCATACACAAAATTCAAATCGATTAGGCGTTTTATTATGCATCAATGGTACGGGGATATTAAATAGTTGGGTAAAAAATAAAGTTGGAGTAGGAAGCTCATATTCACAAATGAATCAAGAAGCTGGGGTAATACAGATTGGCAGTGAAGGATTACAAATATTTCCTTTTGGAAATGGAGCTGAAAGAATATTTAACAACAAAGTGATAGGTGCTCAATTTTCTAAGATAGATTTAAATAAACATACCAATGCTCATATATTTAGAGCCGCACAAGAAGGGATTGCTTTTACTTTTAGATATGGGTTAGATATTATGAGAAGTAATGGCATGCAACCTAAAATTATTAGAGCAGGCCATGCAAATATGTTTTTA